>CANRQR010000004.1 GCA_947641735.1 uncultured Lactobacillus sp. | reverse complement strand
GTTGCTTGATTCTTTTTCAAAACTATTCATCAACAGGATTTGACAAACAGCCATTTATCTAACCTTTCTCCCAAGGATTTCAGTTGTTCAACTGTCGCATACTTAACTGGCAGTTCTTCATCTAAAAACTTCTTGATTTTCGCATAGTTTGTTAGGTGCTTATCCAGCTCGTCTTTGATTTTTTGCGCATTAAAATCACTCTGGTCTGAAACATGTTGAACTTTTTGATTAGTTTGATTATTGCTGCTTTCAGCACTCATTGCACCAGATGAAAGGTTAGCAATGGTCAAAGATTGTTGAGCTAGAGTTTTTTGGATTGATTGAAAACGAGCATTAATCTTCTTACCGTCTTCGATTTGATAATCGGTCAAGCTCTTAGCAACATCAGCAATCTTCAAGCTGCTATTTCGTTCATGCGCAAAATCAATGTCTTTTTCGACCACTTGAAGTAGTTGAACTGTCTTAGATACTTGTGGATTGATGAATTGATAAAAATCGCCAACCTTAAAACGATCAAATTCAGGTAATTCTAAAGCTGAAACTTCAAAAGAATTCTTAGTGACGTGCTGTTTCTCGTTAGCAAGCCATTTTTCGCCCATTTGTTTAATTTGAGCTGGATCTTGCAAGTCATCAAAAATCTGCGTTCCTTCGATCACGCCAAACTGCCGTATTAAATCAGCATCTTCAATGTAATCCTTACCGCCATTTACGCTAGAGATGTTATATCTAGGCTGTGGACTTTCATCTTCGTAAGTAGTGCTAGTGCTATCTTTATCGCCTTTCTGACCGCCTTCTTTGATTAGTTTCAAAGGATCTAGCCAAGCCCAGTTAGGATCAAATGAGTGACCTTTCGTGTATCCTTCATACCAAGATTTTTTAGTAACCCCGATATGAACATGGCTAGTATCACGAATTCCAATTACATCGCCAGTCTTAATCGTTTGTCCCTGATTAACCTTGATATTGCCACGACTAGAAAAAGCTTCCTGATAAACAATGTCGTAGCCATCTCTTGAGTGAGTAACAACATACCAACCAATGTAACCATCACTGCTAATTCTAGTTACTGTCCCACCATGAATTGCATGAACTTCACTTCCAGGGTGGTCAATTGATCCGAAATCCAGACCATCATGAAAATTATTAGTTCTGCCATTACCAGGGTGTACTCCAAAAAGTTGAGCAGACATAAAATGACCTTCACCAACTGATGGAAAAGGCCAGCCCCATGTATTCTGTGATGTTTTCTGAACTGTAGTAGTACTTACTTCTTTAAGGCGTGGATTACCGTTAGGTGACCACGAATGATAGATCTGCCACTTATCAACTTCTGCTTGCCAATCGTCCATATTGAATAAAGCTAAAAGTTGATCGAACCCAGCTTTCCAAGTAGTAAACGGCTTAACGCAATAATGCTTAAAAGTTTCTTCAATAAATTGCAATAGCCCCGCACTTGGGTGACCAGCAGCTGCATTACTGTCTATTGTGTTAACAACAGTTTCAGATCCACCACTTTCGCCTTGGATCATGCGCTTAATTTTTTTAACGTACTCATCAGTTACGTTTACACCCATAAGCTTAGCAGCATATCTAATAGCAGGCCCCCAATCACCATTAACAGCATGGGTCGTGCCTGAAATAGAAACACCGTGTTCATCGACTGTATCATCATTGCCTAGCGTTGTTTTAGGCGCAGGTTGAACCTTACCAAGTGGAATTAATCTAGTGATTATTCCAGTAGGATCAATAGTCTGCTTAGCAGATAGCATATTTTTACCAACAGAAATCGGAGTGTCCGTCTTATGGGATACTCCTATTGTTTTGGTGTAATCAAGATAGTTAATCTGCTTATCATGGTCATACCTTACACGAATATAACCACCACTTTTATTAATCAGTTGCGCACTTATAGCTTCCTTAGTAGTTGGATAATCAATTTGACGTTGAACAATACCATCTTTATCTGAAAAATCGCATTTACCTAATGTAAAGTGCTTGTACTTATCATCAAGCTGGTTATTATGCACCTTAATTAACTTTTGTAAGTACTGCTTAGCACTTGATCCTGAATCATTGTCAAAGCGTTGTATGCTATCTAGTAAATAAGCATCAATTGCTTCAAAAACATACTCCCGTGTGAATCCACCATTAGAGGCCATTTCTTTGGTTGGCTTAATTGCTCGACCACGGAAGATAAGCTCATCATCTTCATAAACTTCAATGTGAGTTATTAATGGCTCAACACGATCATAGAGAGGATTTAACTGATTAACAGTAAGATCAAGATCATCAATATCTGTTAATTTTAAATTCAAACTTCCAGATACTAAATTCCTTGTTGCTAGGTTTTGGTCATACACGATAAATCCACCCTTATCAGTTGGCTTATCGTATGCCACAATCCTATAGCCCACTAAATCATCTCCTCCCGTTTAAATTGAAAGTGAACTGTACCATTTCCTGAAACAGTCAAGCTAGTTACTCCAACTGGTAGCATTACCGTTATCTTAGTTGCTTCACCTTGATCTAAATCAAGATTGATAGTAGATCCTGTTACCTTAACCTTTCCTGTTACTGCAAAGCCTAGTTCTACCGGCTTAGAGCCGTAATTATCAAGGTCAGCCTTAACAGAATTGTTATTAACTTCAAAAGAAGTTTGTTGGCATTCCCAATTGTCAAAATTGATCTCGTCCCAGATATCAGACCCTTCATAACTTCTAGCAATTGCATAAGGATATGCTTTAAACTTCACTGTTGCTGTCAAAATACCATTGCTCTCATCATCTGAACACTCCACGCTTTCGGACTTAGCCGAAAAACAAAAGCCAGAATTGAAAGTATCATCAAGCTCTCTATATCCTGCTGCTTGCATAATTAGACGCTTGATTTCCTTTTCTTTGGCTTTTCTGTAAGAGTAATCTTCATCAACTAAAAGAAGCTCGTAAGTGATCTCACGGGCTTCAAAAAATCTCTGATTATTAAGGTTAGAAAAGTCTTCCTCGCCTTGCGAATAAGGAACTGAGTAAGTAATCTCTTTTTCCTTAGGCGTTGGCGCATCCCTTTTAGTAAGCCACCATCCTTTATCAACAGAACTAAAGTTAGCAAACGTAAAGCCTTCATCAGGTGACATATAAAGATCGACATCTAAATTTGTATCAATATCATGAAAATCATAATTCTCTTTGTATTGATGATTAAATTGTGAGAATAAATCTTTTATTTTGACCACCTATCTTTCAAGTTAATTTTACCGCCAATAGTTTCATCGTATTGAGGAGCAGTCTTGGCTACTAGCGTACCATCATCAAGGATCATTGTATTATCCTTATTAGCAATCTTACGAAGCAATTCGGTGTTAGTCTTCTGCAATCCGCTCTCTTGCATAGTTACATTTTGGCTATAGTTACCGCCCTGAACCATGCCATTAAGTCGGTCGATTGATTCAGAGTACTGTTGAGAGTTGATAGCAGGAATGGTTAAGCGGTCATCGTCTAAAGCATCTTGCGCCGTATTCATGACATTTGTAACTTGACTTGAAATCACCCCAGCCATTCCAGAAACATTATCTTGAATATCGCTAAATCCGTTAGTTAAACCGCCATTCAAACCAGACATAATAGCTAAACCAGCTGGAATCAATAATTGTTCATCATAAGATAATGGACCCTTGTGTTCCTTGATCCAGTTACCGATACCGCCAACAAAATTCTTAACATTTTCCCAAGCTTGCTTTAAACCTCTAAGCAAAGAATCCATGATTGCCCGACCTTGAGCGCCTAAATCGATATGAGTAATTGATTTGATGAAATTAATATCATTTTGGAAAATTTGTTTAATTCCATTCCAGATTGAGCTGAAAATATTTTTCATGCCGTTCATCATAGTTCGAACAATGTTAACAAGCCCATTCATAGCGGTATTAATGATTGACGTAATACCATTCCAGATTGATGATGCTACACCCTTAATTGCATTCCAAGCGCCAGACCAGTCTCCACGCATTAAAGCCGTACCAGCTTTTAATAAGCCAGTAATTACTGACAGAGATGTGCTTATGATCGTTTGAATGATACTCCAAACCGTTCTAACAATTATTGTTAAAGCATTCCAACCTGTTGAAAATGCTGTCTTAATAATATTCATCATTGTTTTAATAACGACCATAATATTTTTCATCACCGTGGTTATATACTGCTTGATGAAATTAAAAACAGGCATAGCAACTGGCTTAAGCAAATTCCACATAGTTTTAAAGAATATTTGAAATTGCTTCCAGAGAACCTGTAATTGCTTGATTATAGGCTGTAAGCTTTTTAAAATTGATTGCCAAAGTTTAGTTGCTGCTTGCGATAAACCGTTCCACGCATTCTTTAACCATGCAATAAAGCTAGCCCACATTTGTTGTCCGGTTTTGGTCTTAGTAAAAAATAGGGTTAAAGCAGTAACCACAACTGCAATTGCTCCTACTATTCCAAACGCCATAGCATGTTGAGCAATAAATGCAGCGGTAGCTAACGCTTTTTGAGCTGTTGCAGCAATTAGAGAATTTTTAGATAGAGCACTTAATCCATCTTTAGCTATTTCAGCAGCCGAATGCCCATTTTTTAATCCTTGAGCAACAATTTGTGTAGTTTTTCCTAAGTTGCTTAATCCTGTAATTCCTTTACCTAAAGATTTGTTAATGTCACCAGCACTTCTTAAAAAACCACCTACCGCAACTGTTGCGGCGCCAACGCTAGGGCTTAATCCAATAAAGCCACGAGTAAATTGAGCCACTCCAGAATTGCTAGTTGTTGCCCATTGCATTACTTCATTAGCATTTTGGATTAAGGAACCGTTAATATCTTGAGCAGACTTCATAGATTTGTTTCTAAGAGCTTCCCAGTTACCACCAAGTTGTTCAATACTTGAGCCAACGTTTTTTTGCATTTCATTAGCTTGATCTTTCAAAGACTGGTTTGCTTTCTTAGTTGATCCTGCAGCTTTATCTTGCTCTCTAGCGTAAGCATCCCAACTCACTTTGGCATCATTAGTCTTATTCTTAACTGTGTCAAGCAATGGAACAATAGCTTGCATACCGGCTGTTCCAAACATTGCCTTTAATTTTTGCGTTTTTTCTGATGGATTTAATCCATCTAAAGCTTGATTTAATTCACGCAAAATATCAGGGAATTTCTTCATTTTTCCTTGAGCGTCAGTAAAGCTAATACCCAAGCTAGCCATTGCATCACTAGCAACTTTTGATGGTGCCATCATTTGCAAAATTGCATGGTTTAAATCCATGGAAGCTTGAGCCGCACTGAAACCTTTATTGGTCAAAAGTCCGATAGCTTCAGAAGTTACCTGCAAACTCATACCAGCTTGACCAGCTGAACCACCAATAGTAGCTAAAGCTTGTTGCATATCCTCAACACTGGCATTAGATGCGTTTGCTGTCTGAACTAAAATAGCAGCTGCTTGTTGGGGACTATCTAAAGATTTACCCCAAATATTCATTGCTTCTTGAACAACACCAGCTGTGGCTTTAATATCAGCACCAGCAGCAGTTGCCGCTTGTGCAATTGCAGGAAACTGTTTCTTGATATCGCCTATTGATGCACCATTACGAGCCATTTCAATCATAGCATCAGCACAATCTTGAGCTGATAATGGTAAATCAGCACCCATTTTGTTTGCTAAATCATCAAGTTGACCAATATCTTTAGCAGTACCGCCAGCAACAACGGCAGCTTGGTTAAGGGATGCTTCAAATTGCCCAAAAGATTTAATTGAAGTTACACCAATTGCAGTAATCGCTGTTCCAGCTATCATCATGCCAGTACCAATGCCTTTAAAAGCATTGTTTGTTACATCACCAAAGCTCTTTGCTTTAGCAGCTGCTGCATCTAGTCCAGCTGTATAGCCTTGATCTACTGCGGAAAGTATTGCCTTAATGCTTAAATTTTCTTCTGATCCAGTCATTAATTAGCTCCTTTCCGTGGGTGTAGTTTTTGGTATTCTTTGATACGTTTAAACATGATGTCCTGCTTACTTGCACGTTTTTTCTTGTTTTTTGTTTCAGGTTGATAATTAGGTTCAAAACTGCTTCTAACTTGGTCAATTGCATCTTGTCTATCAAAGAATTCATTGAAATCCTTAAAGACTGCATTACCATCTTTATCAAAAGCTTGCGCATTTCGACTCATCCAAGCTAAAGTCGCAGCATCATATTGCTGTTCAACCCGTCGTAAGTTATATGCCTCCATTCGTAACTCATATTCTGCAATTGTCATTGCATCAATATCTTTTAGACTATGAAATCCTAAATAAGCAAGAGAATTTAACCTAATTTCTCGGAATTCTTCTCTGAAAGTCTTTCTTGTGCTTGATTCATAGTCTTTACCACTTTTTTTACCGCAGCTTTTGTTGCATTAGCATTCTTAATTTCTTTATAGATAGCATCACAAAGCTTAGTAATGTCTGCATCTGTTTCTAAGTATTGATAAATGTCTGCAATAGTAGGACGACTCTTATTTATCCAAGTTGCATTTAATAAAACCTTAGCTAATCCTTCTGGTTCATATTGAGTAAGACTAGTTACAGCTTGAGTAACACCCATACCTTGATTTAAACCACCATTCTCATAGTGATAATCTTTATTCATCAGCAGTACCCAACGAATGCCAAAGTTTAATTCGTAATCTTTACCATTAATCTTGATTTGCATTATGCGTTACCTCCTTGATTTGTATCAGTTGTGGTATTTGTTGGAACAGTATCCTTAGTGTGGTCGCTCTTTTCGTAAGCAACACCATTACCGTCTGTTCCGTCTTCCTTAGGTGTATCAGTGACCTTATCAAGTCCACGGAATGCGTAAGCAAGCATATCTTGGTCATAATCACTTAAAGTTAGATAACCACGGCGTGGTGTACCAATAACTTCCATCTTTGGAGAGCGTTCAGCCGTTGAATCTCCCTTGTAGCTTTGTTTGTCTTCTGTAACCTTTGCTCGTGCATAAATAGCCCAGAATTTACCTTGATCATTAACTCTGTCAAGATTGACTAGCCAATATTCAACAACTTTGTCTTCTAAAATCGCATCATAAAATTCATCTGAAACTTTACTAATACCTTCATAAAAAGTTTGGTCAATTTCTGCTGTTAGTCCCGCACTAGTGGAAATATTTCCAGACTTAGTAGTTGTTGACTTAGAACTGCGCTTAAAGGACATATCAGAATCCCCTTGAAGTGGTACTAATTCAGCTTTTTCTTTTTCAAGTAAGCGAAAATAGGAGACCATACGCTTACCAGCTAACGCCTGTACTTCTGCCATTTAGTTTCTTCCTTTCGTATAGTTAAATTCAAGTGTCAAAATTCCATGAAATAGTATTGTATTAGGAACACTTGAGTCAGGTAATATTCTTTTTTGTATATTTTTCAAATTAAATGTGTAATGATCGCTATTAATTCGATTAATACATAATTGATTCATCATTTTTCCAACCCAAAAACGCATATCTTGGTCGCCCCAAACATTAATGGTTTGAGTAATTGCTCCAGAATATGCGTTTTTCAAATCATTTGATACTAAATTTGTTTCTGCAATTTCAACAAACGGGTACTTTGTCCCGTCTCTTGGTAGTGAGTCATAGGTATCAAAACCTAACTCATCTTGTGCAAAAAAATAGAGCCTATCGAAAAGCTCTTCTTGTACATAAATCATTTTTTAATCAAATCCATTACATCTTTATAAAAATCTTGCTTTATTTTCCGAAAAGCTGGATTAAGAGCTGGCTCTGCTTCCATATATCTCGTTCCATATTCAATATACGGAAAATATTCAGTATGTGGTGCAACAATAGCCGTCATACCACTATCTTGAATCGTTAAATCAGTACTTTGTTTAGTTGTTCCCTTTGAATATCCTTTTTTATAGGCTCTGGTCATGTTGGTTTTGGTTAAAGTTTGCAATTTTGCACCATTTTTCATAACTACGTTACGAATTTGAGATCCAGCATACTTTTTAGCATCAATTTTACTAATAGCTGCTGTTAATCCTTCAATTTTAACTTCAATTCCCAACGTCTTCACCTACTATCATTGCATGACCCTTAAGAACATTGAGTGAACTAATAAAACGATATTTACGGTCATCACCATCAATTGTCATATAATCCCAGTTTTCATCTAAATTTTCAGTCATTCTAACTATTTTAGATCCCTGTTTAATCCCACCAAGCAGCTGTACTTGGTTTTTAAGCCCTAAATCAGTGATATTTGCAAAGACTGAATCGACAAAGATAGGTTCACTATTATGTTTATGGGTTCTTGGATTATACTTTCCATCTGTATCCCTAAAGAAGCTAACTATTGTGTCATACCTCATAAGGATTCACCCACATTCCTCGACTTAAACCAGTATGATCTTTACGCCATTGATTTATTTCATCTTCCCACTCGTCAAAGTCAGAAGAATTAAATGTAATCGATTCCCCATCTTGAGAATAACTAGCCATTCCTTCGTTTTTAAAACGATTAAATTTCTTAACAGCTGCTCCACGAACTATAGCAAGCATTTCAGTTGGGATTACGCCAGTAACGGATAACCTTAATTTTAAAAAGTCAGTAGCATCTTCAAGATACAGCTTTAGAAGATCATCATGTTTAGTATCAGTCAATTGAAGAGCTGTTTTAAGCTTTTCAAGTTGGTCATCTAATGCATCATTCATTTTGATCTTCTTTCTTATCTTCCCCGCCTGGAGTAGGTTGCCTATTACCTTGCGGGGTTATGCTTTTTTTACTGATGCAAAAATACCATCACGTTTATGCTTTTTAATAAATAAATCATGGTATAAACGGTTTTGATATAGATATCCATCACCGTCAGTATGTTGACCTGGAGCAAATAAAAATACTGCATTTTCTTTCACAATTGAAATAACTGCTGGTTTTGCAACAACTAAGAAGTTAATCGCCTTAGCATCTTCAGTCGGCTTAGCACCATCAGTAAAATCGTACTTGGTCATGAATCTGTTAGATTCATACACTTCAATCAATTGCACACCATCAATAGAAGTAATGCGTGATTCAAGTGCAGTAGTTCCCACATTCTGATTAGTGATATTTCGAGTAAATTCTTTTGAACGCTCTAATGCATCCATCACTTCACTAGACACATAACCCACTAAGTTTTGAGTACCATACTTACGTACTTTTCCAATACCTGTTTTTAATTGTGAGTAAGCATTTGTTGCGTCTAAAGTTTCCTCAGTCTTATGAGTCTTAGCTAACAAAGCACCTTCAGTATCGTTACCATCAAGATTATCAAATGAAGTAGCAATTTTTGAAAAACGATAAGAATCTAATTCTGGTTGAACGTGTTCAGTAATAAATACATTAGAAATATTAGCCATTGCTAATTCATTATCTGTTTCATCTACATCTTGTCGATCAAGATAGAATTCAACATCTCGGTCTTGTCCCATAGTATAAATAGTCTTTTCATCTGAAATTGTACCTGAATTAAAGCCTTTTCCACGGGTATGAGCTTGTAATCCACTAGTACTAATAGTCTTTAATGTAAAAGAACGTCCTCCATTGACTAAATCAACCTCTGGCGTTCCTAAAGCTGCAGTAAATAAACCTGCAGTAATCTTTTGATCTAATAAATCTCCATCTTTTGTTACATAGTTGAAGCCTTTAGTTTCTGCATTTGTTGGCATATTCTAAATTCCTTTCTATAAACCTAAAGCACGCTTTAAATCATCTTGTGGAGCTTTAATCTTACTTCCGCTTGATGTAGGAGTTTTTCCTTTAAGGATTGAATTTTTTCCTTCTTCACGTGCCTTATTAACTAAATTAATAATTGCTTTTGCATTTGAAACAGTAAGAGTAGCATCTTCATTAACGACCATATTAAGAACATCTTCATCGATATTTAAATCTGCTTTCTTAAATATTCCGTTAACTTCTTTAATATCATTTGAACGTTTAATTTGAGCATTTAAATCAGCATTCTGTTTTTTTAATGACTCAATTTCTTTAGTACGTTCATCTTCTTCAGTGATTTCCTTAGCTGACTTACCTTTATCAGACTTTAATTGTTCAATTTCTTTCATAGCATCTTCATATTTAGTTTTATAGTCATTCTTTTGAGCTTGCTCTTTAGTAATTCGATCAATATAAGGCTTTACAAGTGAATCAGCATCAATCTTTTCTAGCTTATCTTTACTTTCTGAACTCGATGCTGCAGCTTTATCAGGTTCAGTAGTAGCAACTGTCTCTTTCACATCATCTTTTGGCATAATTAAATGTCCTTTCTATAACTCACGTTTTAAAGTTTCGGGGAACTAACACATGGTGTTCTTTTAAGCCTGCACACAAGGAAAAAGGCAAAATAAAAACGACTATTAAATAGTCGTTTACTTTATTTTTTACCGTGTTTAATAAATAAATCATCTTCATTATGTTGATCGGTTATATATTGCTTAATAAAATCAGCATAAATTACTTTCTGTTTATCAGTTGCACTGTCTTTCAAGACCGGCAAATCATATGAAAAATCTAAGTTTCCAATTAATTCCTTTGGTAATGCTAAAATCATTGTCTAAACACCTTCTTTAAACGTTCATTCAGTAATTTATCAAAAGTTCTACTAAATTCAGCTTTTGACTCATCCGAATATGCTTCTGCAAATGCTTCTTCAATATTTTTTCCTGCATATTTGCTTATATACTTTTGAACATTAACTTTAGTAGGCTTAACCTTTAGCTTTTCAAAAGTATCTAATAAAATATCATTAGCAAAATAATTATCTTTTCTTGCTTTTATTAGTTTTTTAGCTTCATTATAGTTCAATAATCTTATTGGATCATTACCAAAAATTTCTGCATAATTAGCACGTGAATTTAATGCGTGAGCCATTTCATGTTTTATTAATCCAGTATAATCGATTTTTTTTGACCACCAATGCTCCTGAACAGTTTCCTTCACTAATTGATTAATCTCGTTTATATTACTCAATTTAGCTTTATTTAAATTTAACTCTGCATAATATCTATATTTAGCATTTTCATTATTACCACTATCATATTTAACATAGCTTGCAACATACGCAACATCAGCACTTTTAGGTCTATTTCCACCTTTTATAACAGTCAAATAGCCTTTGAGTTGTGGATGTTTTTGAAATTCATTATTAATAGTTTCATAGATCCTTTCTAACATTTTAGGATCAATTTTATTAAGTGACTCTACTTCCGTTATTCCTAATTTACTTACTGCTTGTGTGAATTCTTTAGTGTTTGATATAGATATATTATCAATTGAAGTATCTTCTTCTTTTAATTTATTATCATCTACCCAGTAAGCAGAAATAGAACACATACAATTGGGATGCACTGGGATATTAGGTACTTCTCTAATCGGATATACTCCATCATCACCGTATTCTGTGCTTTTAGTTGCAATCTCACGGCATGCTTTACAAGCATTACCTTCTGCAATCCATTTAACGAATTTGTAGCCGTATTTCATAAGTGAGTTTTGTTCAGCAGTGAAATAAATCCTTGCAGTTTCAGTTCTCGCCAGTCGTTCAGCTGCATACTCTTGATTAGTAATGCTTGCTGACACCATTCCAGTTAGCCATTTAGCCGTCTTAATCGGAGACTCACCCCGAATAACTGCACTAGATATAAGTCCATCTAATTGGCCTTTCAACCCATCTATATCAGCCCATATTCTTTTTGAAAAATTAGCACCAGCTATTTGACCGGCTATTTGTTCTTGAACTTCTTTTGAAGTCCATAAGTTTGATTTAGCAGTAATTCCAAGAATACCAGCTTGACGTTCTTTTTCCCTAACATAATCATTCCAGAGTTTGTTAGTTAAACTCTGTTCTTGTTCCACACCTAACTCAACCAATCTAGCGCCGATTTTACTTTTTAAAATCTCATTACGGTTAATTCGCATTGTCGCATTATAAACTTTTAAACGATTATTAACGTCTTCGCTAAAATCCTTACGGGTTACATGCTTACCTTTAGCTCTTAATTCCTTAGCTTTATCAACAGCTCGTTTAGCTAATGATTCATACTCTTTCATTGCATCAGCTTTAACAAGTTTACCCTCTGATAAAGCTAAATCTGCCTTTATCTGCTGATTTATATCAGAAATTGTCTGATTATACATACCAACTATATGTTGGTTGTATTTTTCCATGTCCTTTTTAGCCAGTTCTTGCCATGCTTTCTCAGCTTTAATTCTTGCATCCCAATAGGCCTTATTCTGTTTCAGACTTGGCATCATCTTCACCAGAATTCAAATAATCAGGCAATGATCCAGCTGCTTGTTGTGCATTCTTGATATTTTCTTGTTTTTCTTTGTTGATTTGCTCAATTTCAGCTTGCGGATCTTTAACAAATGGTAATAAAGATAGTTGAGTTTGTTGGGATACCATTCCTTCAGCATTTTTAGCAGCAGAAATCATTGATGAAATATCATCTGGTAAATTACGAGTAAAATGAAACTTCAAAGTAGACCATTGCTCTCTTTGACTATCATTATCAAACAAAGTTTGAAAAACAATTTTATACATTTGCTTCAATGCTTTAGTAAATTTACGCTCTTTACTATCTGCTTTATTCTGCATTGAAAGCAATTTATACTGCATTGCTACACCACTGGCATTATTAGCAAAGTTTTCATCACGTAAATTAGCAATCTCGGTATTCTCATAGATTGACTTTTGCAAATGATCAATCATGTTTTCTTGCATTCCGTCAGCATCGGGCTTTTGAATAAAGCCAACTTTTGGATCACTATTTGGATCTACAGTTGGCGCATAAATTAACCGATTGTTCTTAAAATCAAACTTAGGATTACCATCATCATCTTCATCGAGGGTTATATTGAACATAAACATATACGCATTATCAAAATAAGCAATCTGGTTGGCTTTCTGACTCATTACATGATCCAATTCATCCTGAAGTGTAATGATTTGTTCAAAAACTGATTGCCGTTCTTCATTCTCATAAAATTCAACAGCAGGAACTAAACCATATGGATTAACCCCTTCTGAATTAGTTATATGATCTTCGGCAAGATTCATACCTTCAAAAATATAAAACTTATCAGCATATTGCACTTGGCCTTTTGCATCGGTCCAATTCTTTGTGTCATCTAATTCATATCGAACAAAAGCTAATGGATTATGGGCAACCGTATCATCATATATAATAAATGCCCGTTCTGGACTTGAATGAGTAAGGTGTGGTAGTTTATCTTCGCCTTGATAAATAAACACGACAGACCGTCCAAAAATATCTGCTTGCTTACTTATTTCGTTAAGCTCATCTTGGAAAGAATTTTCATTATTCCAATCTTGTAAAATTTTATTAATATTTTTATCTTCAGTAGAAATTACTGGAGGGATGCCAGCAAAAAAGCCGTTGTATGAATCTTCCAACGGCTTAATTTTATTATCGATTAATTTATTATTAATATTATCTGTCTTATTATTTGGATCATCAAGAATACTATGTTTACCCAAATAGTACTCCATATTTTTACGATATTGAGGTTTTAATGTATTTTCATTGTAAGAGATGAAACCAAAAATTTCATTTATTGACATTCTTTGTCCTACAGGATAAATAAAACGATTATTATGAGTCACTCTATCATTGCCAAAATCAATTGTCTTCAAAATCTCACCACCTTAAATAAATGATTTAATAATTCTAGCTTTCGTACTTCCATGACCATTCTCTTCTTCTATTGCATAACGAATAGCATCAATACAGTGGTTATATGCATCAATCGGCTTATTAGTGTATTCATCAGTCTTCCTATCTTTCACATATGTATAATTTTGCAATTCTTCAATAGTCTTAACACACCGATCATCAACCACCCATTTAAATTGTTGTAGAAACTGAATACCTTGAATTATTGAATCAGGTCCTTTGAGCGCTGGTCTAATGCGATAAATACCGTCTCTTTTCATTTCAGCAATTGATTTCTTTTCAGCACTATCTGCTGTAATTACTTCTTTTGAATAACCCATATCCTTAATTACTTGCGCTAGCTGATTATTAAGCAATCCTTTTTTAACGAATTCGTCCATTACGTAAAGTGTTTTATTTTTCATATCTAGCTTGATATGCATAAAAGCACTTGGATCATTAATAAATCCATAATCAAGCCCAAAATAATCATTTAACGCTAATAATTTAGAATCACGAGGATTTAACCGTTTAGTTTTAAAGTAAGGAAAAACAAGCTTATCTAATGTTGCAAACTCACCTAATGTATAAATCTTGTAATAAGCTGGATTAGTGTTTTTCAACTCTTCAATTGTTCTGATATTGTCTTCATCTAAAAATCTATTGTCTTTGTAAGTTGATTGATGAATTGCTACCCTTGACCGGTCATAATCAGCTGCTGGATCAAACCAGGTTGTATAAGTCCAATTAAGCTTGCTAACTGGATTAAACATACAAAATATTTGTCGTTGCTTATGCTTAGGCTCACGTAAGCGCAACGTTAATTGGGTGTAGTCATTATGATTAAATTCACTCGCTTCTTCCATAACCACATCAGAAAGCCCCTTAATGGATTTAATCTTTTCTGGGTCGTCTAATCCCTTGAAAAGAAAAACCGCACCATTCGGTAAATGAATAGTACGGTTTGATTTATTAATTCTACATAATGGCAATATCTGCCAATTGGATAAACAATCAATCACATCAGTAAAAATAGATTCTTGAATGTTTCTATCAACTTTTCTCATCCATAAAACTTTTCTAGGTGTTGACCAATTTTTAAGAGCTTTAAGGACTACTTTTTGAACTACTCCATGTGATTTGCCACTGGATGCTTCCCCATACCAGACTTCTGTAAAATGAGAATAGTCAAAAAGGTTATCAAAGATCTGCTTATTAAAAATATTATAGGGCTTAGGGAAGTTTAAATTAATTGTCGGCATCATAATCCCCCATTCCTATTTCAATGCTTAAATCGCCATTTATTTCTTTCTTATCGGTCCAAGCACCATTACGCTTACCAATCAATTCAGCTGCTTTAATTCTATCTTTTGCTGAAACTTCAACACCAGGAAACACGCCTTTAGAAGTTGCGACTGATTCAGTTTGTTCGCCACGCATTACCGAAGTAAGATATTCCATGACTTCGGTCATATCTGCTGTTTTTTCAGATTGAATTTCAGCATTGCGTTTTTCAATCTCGGCTTTAATATTAGGTTTTCTTAGGTTTTCAGTTGCAGTTACTGCGGCAGTTTTTTTAGAATATCCTGCTTTAATAGCAGCTTGAGTAGCATTACCAGAGATAATGTACTCATCAATAAATCTACGTTGTTTTTGTGTTAATTTGGTAATGCTACTCACCTTCTTTATTTTTTACCTAACCAATTCATTACAAATTGAATAATACTTGGCAATATTAACAAGAATATATAGATAAAGGAATAATTTTTCTCTTCGGTTGTTTCTGTTATCTCTTTTCCAGCATATCTATACTTTTTACTTGTTACTTTTTTTACTGGATAAAAAACCTCTCTGAACTTTTTAAAACTAATCGTATTACATCTTTCAGCTACTCTATAACTTATAAGTGCATTTCCTATACAAAATAAAATTATTAAAATTTTTATATCAATAATAACAAGTGCTAATGGCCCTAAAAATGACAATAGCACAATTAAAAAACCTAATAAAAAGAATCTAACGTTCTGCGCTATTGCAACTAAATAAATCAGTAATAGCACTACAAAAAAAAGGATTATTGAATAGTTTGTAAAAGGTTGCAGCAATAACAATAAAGGACTATTAGTTATTAAAAAATATTCACCAAATCCTAATAACATAAATATCAAAATAAATATAATTAATAATTTTAAATGTATATCTACCCATCTACTAAATTTATCTAATAAATCTGGTATTTTTTCAATATATTCACCTCAAAAAAAATTATAAAAAAGCCTGACATATAATGCCAGACTTTTGAGATGAATATAAATTGTTAGTCCAAATCAGGACTATGGCAAAGATAGGACTTGCACCTATGAAACCTTTCGGTGACGGATTTACAGTCCGCTGTCGTTGCTACTGGACCACTTTGCCATATAGATTAGCTTTAGCGACTTAAAACTAAGCATTGCAAAACTAAAGCTAATCATCATTATGCTCTTAAAGGACATTTAATCAATGTGTGTATGCACAGCTAACACGGAGCAATAGCCATAAATGTTAAATACATAAATATAGAGAGGAATTCTATTAATGCTGTGAATTAATTTTCATTAACTCACAATACATATTATGCACGATTGCAATCATGATGAGATCAGAACAATTTCAGTAAAATTTCAGTCATTGTTCAGTAGACTTGTAAATCAAGTTTATCCTCATCATCCCAATCAAATACTTCTTGGGTGTTATTCCAACAATCAGCGAACTCACACAAAGCCTTAGTCTTAAGTGTTCTGAATGAATCATGATCAATTAATAATTCACGATTAATCACATGAACTGGCTTATGTTGAATATAATACTTAATTAAAATTTGAGGAGATAAACCATATGTCTTATCCATCGTATACCTAATTGCCTGTAAAGCTTCGATCGCTTGCAAGCCTTTATACATCTTAGCTTCTACATTATTACTTCTACTTCTTGTAACTGAAGGATTAGAGAAATCAGGACTTGCAATATCAGTCAATTTACAACCAGCTTGTCTAGCTAATCGATAAATCTGGCCCTTTAAAAAGGCATCAACATTAGCTGCTGTTTCATCTTTATCTGGTAAATCCCAAAAACTCATTTGTTCTCCCTCAATCATTACTAATCATAGCCGTATCCGACTAAACCACCATCAACAATCATCAAAGCATCTTTCACTGACCTAGCAATTCCATGAATTACATTATGAGATTGTAAAAAATCATGAAATCGTAACTGATCCTTACGAGGTTTTCCCGTTTTAGATTTAACCTCAATCATAAAAATCTGGTTATCTACCCAACGATACCCCATTAAATCAGGAAATCCTTGAGGTAGTCCCGTATCAAACCACCTTTTATCAATCGTTTGAACTTTTCCCACGTTTGTACGAAATACACTACATTTATGCTGTGATAATGCTACCTGAATTAATTTTTGAATTTCATGTTCAGTCATCATGCACCACCAATTCTTTAGGTGGATTATAAACTCTTCGACCACATTTTCTACATTCATACCAATCCATATAAGGTAAAAAATATGGAGTTGTTCGATAAACATATTCATGATGACAAAATAGCTTTTTTAATTCATATATTGCATCAGTAATCATTTCCACTTCACCACCACTGTTTTTAAAAGACCGTTATTATCATATCCAAAGTCATAATCGATAATTGTAATCTCTTTATGCAAATTTACCCAATCGTTAATATCTTTAATAAATTTATCTATATGATTATTACATTCAAAAACAAATAATTTCATTATTTTTTCTCACTTTCTTGAGGTAACAGTTCTGTTTGAATACTAGTAAAATCAACAGTTAATGGGTTTAAAGAAATTTTATTTAAAATATTTAAATCCAGTTGCTTAGCATCAGCATCTAAAGTAATTGTTACGATATCGCCGTCTGCCTTAAAGTTTTCAATCCCTGCATTAAAAGATAGTTGTTGTCCGTTTAATGTTTTATTTGCATTATTTACCATTATTAATTCTCCATTAAATAAATAAAATAGTATTGTTGTAATTCTCCTAAAAGCTCTGGAATTGAATCAGAACAAATTAAATCATCGTTTTCATCACGTATTCCTTTTCCATTTTCCAAATTAATTACACAATATTCTTCATCTTCAAGTTTAGTTAGCAAACATTCATTCTCTAATGTATGAATAGTTAGTTTTAGCAAAATATGATCGCCAACTTCTGGCATTTTAAATTTAGTTTTCATTTATAAACCTCAATAACTAAAAACTATATAAAACATAAGCATAAATACTATTGAGCCTAACAAAAATGATGTTACTGTTTGTAAACTTTTATTATCTGAATGTTCAGAATTATATCCAGCCCATATCAATGAGATAAATAATAGAAAACCTAGTATCACTTTTGCATCATTCACAGTCATTTTCATGTTCATAATTTACCTCGCATCCAGTCCGGTATTTCAATCCCCGCATACTTCAATTTATTAGCTCTAGCACATTTTACGAAAATCCAGTCAACAAATACGTTAGGCTTAAGAGTACCGTCAGCTTCTAAATAACAATTCGGTATCCAGAAATTTTGAGATGGTTCGTCTTCTTTATCTGATATCAATAAAAATCTCTTAGCACGTAGTGCTGCAAAATGATTTTCTGTATATACGATTAGTTTAAATTTAATACCTCGGTAATTTTGAACATTAGTGTTGTATTTTTCTTCAGCGTATATTCTCTTTTTTCTTTTCTTTCTCATAATTTTCCTCAAAAAGGTAACGGTAGGGTGCTAGTAAAATGAAGTACTGTAACTCCCTTTAATCTCTACAGCCATAAGAGATTTAAAGCTTTAATTAACAAAAAATTGACAGTAACTTTTCAAAAACTCTTTATAAGCTATAAGCCCCTATATATTTATATATATATTATTTATTTACTTTTATTAGATATTTACTGTAGTAGTGTCATTAAGCATCATAAGTCTACTAATATTAGGGATTTTAAGGGTTACAGTAACTGTCACCTAACTAGTTTTTATTGACTACCGTCTTAAATCCTCTAACTATTTTTCCATTTATTTTTGTCCTAGCGCCTACTTCATAACCTAAGTGCTCCATATAATATCGAATATCTCGTGCATCTTTTGAATTTCTACTTAATGCATCTTGATCGGCAAATAATTCAAATGCTAAATCATAATTAGGGATAAATTCTTTATCCTTAAATTTATTTTCAAGTACAGTATTAAGTTCATCTTCAAGCCCAGAAGTATAACGGAATTGTTTTCGGTTCTCTTCAAGTAATTCTCGTTGATATTCAGTAAGTAAAAATGGATCTTTAATGCTCTTATACAAATGAACCGCTTCGCCCCATACTTGTTGTACGTACTCATCAGATAAATCAGTAATAGGAGATTTCTTTTGTCGTTTTCCATTAGCGAAAATTGAAATAAATCTTCTATCACCTGATCTGTCTTTTAAGTGACGAACTTCATTAGTAGTTCTTGCTAAAACAAATTTCTTTAAGAAAGTTTCTGACTTACGTGCATAAGCTTTACGGTATTCAAAGCTTTGCATAGTGATGAATTTTTTAATTTCTTCAAAGCTAGCTGAATTACTTGCTGTCATTTCATCATCATTGACAATTAGTGCATTCTTCATAACTTCAAAGTCATCTTTATTTGAAAATGTATTAAATTGATCAGTATATAAACCTAGCGGCGCTAACTTTTGAAGTAGTGAAGTTTTACCTACACCTTGACCACCTACTAAATCAAGTACAAAGTCAAACTTAGTTTTAGGATTAAAAGCCTTGGCTACTGCTCCCATAAACCACAATTCCGTAATTAAGAAAGTCGTTTCATCATATGGTGCTCCCAGATACTCAACAAATAATTTATCAAGCCGCTCTTTTTTATCCCATTTAACATAAGCTTCATTCATGTAATCGATAACCGGATTATATGAATCCATATAAGCAACATTAGTAATTGCTTGATCAATAACATTATTTTTAAAACTTGCGCCATTATATTTTGAAGACGATTCAATATAAAGTTCAATGGAGTTGATTGCCTGATCGGTATATTGACCTGTGCTAATCGTAATTAATCCTAGTTGCGTTTTGATCTTGGTATCTCTAACAACATCGATTTCTTGTGTAAACTCATTAAACCTAAATAGATCTTTTAAGTTAGGATCTGTTTTAAGAATTAAGACAACATTCTTAACAGAGGTAGTTCGCAAAGCACCAGCTGCAGTTCGTTCAAAAATTGATTTTTTATTTTCACTTTTTTGAAGTTTATCAGCTTCTTCTTTATTTAAGTTCAGAATCTTTTTGTCTGTCACGAAATACCCCTCTTTCTATTTTCTTTTTCAATCATCGAATTAACAGTTCTTTCTACCTCATTTATTGGTAATGGATCGGAAGAATTATCATTTGCTATCATCGCTAATTTAGCTGCTGCATAAGGATCAACATTCCGCATGAGTAAGCCGCCCATAAAACTTGCCAGATTGTCGTTACGTTTACCTTTATCGCCAAAACCTTGAACGATAGTCTCAAAAAGATCTGTTGTCTTAGTACGTTTTCGCATTCCTTGCAGAACTTCAGCAACTAAAGTAGGTGGCATATCTCTTTGCTTGTCTTTTATCAGATCAAGCAACCCCTGCGGGGGTGCTTTCATTGGTGCATTGTTAAGCCACTGATATTTCTTATCACCTAAACTACTAGGCGCTACAACAACATAGTTATTTTCGTGAGCTTTAAGGTCAACGCTCGGTAAGATGCCAATGTTTTGACTAATTTTCATATCTTTAGGTTTGGCAAAGAAGAAATGAAAACCATTGTGTGCTGTTCTTTCTGTAAGAGTATCTTCAAACCATTCATCATGATTTAGTTTTTTGATTGACTCCATGCCATCAACTTCACCACCATGACGATCAACATCAATTACGAAAAATTTATCAGTTTTAAGTGCAATATTTGCCAGAGGATATTTTTGCCATATCTTTCTAATTTCATTAGGAGTAAGCGGTGGCTTACCAGCAAACTTTATTAGTGGCTTTTTATTTTGACCAATTGGGATTACACTGAAGCCACGATTTGCATAGCTCACAGCATAATTTACTAAATTAACTAACATAATTAGAACTCATAGTTATCAGAATCAACGTTATAATCAATTCTTACCTTAGGCTCTGGTAATTTAATAATTGATTTAATTGCATTTTTCTTAACTTCCCAATCTGTCCAAATTGGATCTGATCCACATCCTGGATACCATAGGCCATTACCATGTTCTTTATTAATAGCAGTAGGAAAAATCAAGAAATCCTCTCGATGTGCTGCACGCATAAAATCATGTACCTCGTTAACAGAAAGACTAGTATAGAGTGGATAAACTTTACTACCTAGGACAATCATTATTTCTGTTTTTGGATATTTAATATTCATCATTCAATTCCTCCTTATTTTCCAAATGGCAGATCGTCATCTGTAATTTCCATGCCAGTAGCTGCATCTTTGAATGGGTCTTCAACGTTCGCTGTGGTAGGTTGTTCAGCTTCTTCAAATTTATAGTTGCGCCAGGGATTATGTGGATCTTTTTTGTTTGGGGTTGATTTAATTGTTAGTTTAAGCAACTTACCAATAACGCCAGCTTCACGAAACTCATTTTGAATCATTTCGTAATCTTCGCTTTCATTGGCTCCCATAAAAACCTTATCAGGAACATCAAAGCCAACCATAGCGCCAATTTTTTGAACCATTTTGATACTTCGAGCAAGCACTGATTCTGGCATTGGGTCACCATTCGACTTTTTAGATGCAAGAATTGGTGTGATATGTTCTTGACGACCAGCTTGTTCTCCAGTTACTACATCAAAAGAAAATCTTACAAAATCAGTTCCACTTTTCTCCCAAACACCGTGGTTAACTCCACTTAAAGTTACTGTATAAGTTCCATCAGGAATAGGCTGAAATCCTGAGCTAATATCATCTTTCTTAGGATCGTATTTTTCGCTTTTTACTTTGTTTAATGCTTCTAATAATCCCATTACTTACTCTCCTTCTTTTTGTTTTCTTTATACTTCTTTAAGACTTCATCGCTAAACATTCCCTCACAAGTAAGCAATAGATCTAACACTCGCTTGTTAGTGATGTTTCCCGGTAAATATTTTGTTCTAGCTGCTTTTACTTCACGCATGTAATGAATATTTTGACCAGCTCCAACTTTTGAAGTTCTAATAACTAGATCACAGTTTCCATTGACCATGTTGTAATACTTATCCTTTAAAGACTGTCTGTAAGTTGTAATACCTGTATTTTCATCTGTGGTACTGATTTCCCGACTGATGTAGATTACATTCATAGGCAGTGCTTTAAGATCCATGACGAATTGTTGAAGAGCTGTATTAAACATTGCATAGCCTTTGCCATATGCAATATCTGATAAAGCTTGCACACCTGCATCTAAACAGATGGCTTGCTCAATCATTACACAAATATCATCAATAACATCAATAACGATTGTCTTAAAGCGTTGGTCTGCTGGGCGCTGTGGATTTTCAATTTGAAGAGCTGTGATAATATCATTTAGCTGCTTAATTGCCGATTGTTGTAATTTTCCGTTTGCATCCCTAACATTTCGGATTTGAATACTTGGCGCTTGACCTTGTTCTGAATTCCCATCAGTATTTAAAACTAATGGATTAGGGAAATAACTCGAAAAGTAAGATTTCCCACTCATGGTTTCACCCCAGATAAAAAAGTTGTGGGGCTGTGATTTAGGCTTTAGCGTTGCTACTTTTGGTAATTGAATCATTTATTTGTCCTCCTCATACATGATTAATGCTGAAATTACTTCTGAATTGTCTTGATATTTAATATCAATTACTTTCTTGTTCTTGATAAAATCATTAATTCGATCTTCAAATGCATCAAGACCACCAATAATTTTTACTTTCATCTTAAATATCCTCCTGTTTAAAGTTCATCGTATTCAATCGATATTTCAATTGATTTATGGTTACTTGATATATATGTCTTTGTTTTAATAATAGGATCCCAATTTAAATTTGTTTGTTTATCAAAATTTTTTATATTTTCAATAATTGCTTCTACATTTTTATGCATATTTTTAGTTGCCATTATTTTCACATTCCTTTTCGTCAATCTTCCACCATGACCATGCAAAATGATCATTAATCACTTCTTTAGCTACTTGTTCAATTTCTTCAGGCGAAGTATCATCATCTAATACTAGATCTTCATGATTAGCTTCTTGTTCTTGTTCATTTTCATATATGTCTAAGTTTTCCCAATGAACTCTAATTCTCATCCTTTAATCAAACCCTTTCTTTTAGCTTGAAACCAGGCCCAGCCTGGCTTATAACCATGTAATTTTCCGTATGCTACTAGTTCACTCATTGACTTCAGTTCATTAACAGACTTATCAACTACATTGGTCATCACTTGATCTTGAATAATCTTCTTGATATGTTCTTTTCTAGCCTTCGTTGCTTCAACTAAATCAACATCACTTATAGGCTTAGCTTCATGGACTTTAATCGGCTTACCACAAATTGGGCATTTACCATCTTTAACATCTGCTGCTCTTACGACTGCAAAGCAATAATCACAAGTAACAATTGATAATCCTGGATCTTTAAGCAATGTTTTACTCTTTTGTTTTCCAGATTTAATAGCTAACTTCCAATCCCGATCATCATCAGGATAGCCAAATTTCTTAAAGTTATTAGCGTGGTCAATGATGATGGCCGTCTTGCCTTCACGTGGATTTAAACACCTCATTGAAAACTGGAGGTACAATGCGAGTGATGCTGTAGGACGTGCCATAATGACACAATCCACATTAGGTAGGTCCACACCTTCAGTGAACAAATTAACGTTAACCAGTATCTTAATTTCTTGATCTCGAAATTTACGCACCGCTCTATCACGTTTTTCTTTTGTAGTCGTTCCATCTACTTCAATTGCTGAAATCCCCGCAGAATTAAATTCAGTAGCTATTTTGATAGCCGAATCAACCGAATATGTATAAACTACTGCCTGTATCCCTTTAGCAATTCTTTTATACTGCTTAACAATGTGACCAAAAATTTTAGTAGACATAGCTTCCTGCATTGATTCAGCAGTGTAATCTCCAGTACTTCCACGCTTTAAAACTTTTTCATTAAAATCGCCGGGTGGCTGAAAATACTTAAATGGTGCAAGAAATCCTTGTTCAGTAAGCCTATGAATTGACTGACCAACAATAATGTCATCTGCAATTTGATCAAGCTGCTGTCGACCTGTCCTGTGTGGTGTAGCCGTGAAAAGCAAAATAATTGCGTTAGGAAACCTATTCAAAATATTTTGATATGACTTAGCTAAAGCATGATGTGCTTCATCAACTAAAATCACATCAGGAACTGGTAATCTATCAACTCTCCGTGTAAGGGTCTGAACCATACCAGCTGTTAAAAAATCAGAATTTACTTCTTGATTTTTAAAAGTTTTAATCGCTTGATCCAAGACTTCACGCCTATGGATAAGAAACATCACACGATTATTATTTTCAGTAGTTCTCCTGGCAATCTCAGCCATTACTCACTGTCTTACCTGTTCGAGGTGGGCTTTGAACGATAATTACACGATGTTTTTTCTTCATCGAATCGACAATTTTATTAATTAAATCGGTTTGATAGGGTCTTAATTCGTACATTTAGTCACCATTACTGAAAATTCTATTCATTAGACCACTAATACTTTCATTCTTATCCATTTCATTATCATGATAGTCATTACCTCTTACGGCATCGTGTAATAAACCATTGAGAATAATTCTGTGACCTGATTCATGATTTACAACTTCTCCTGTTTCATCGTTTAAGCCTAAAATCACGAAATTCTTAACTTTACCATTTAAGATGTCATCAAAGTGTTTTTGTAAATGTTTCTTATCTTCTGCATCTAATTTCAATTCTTTTTCAAACATAATTTTTTACCTCTTTTACTTAATTAATGTCTTTCTGTTAGCTTTCAAGTGGGCACCAGTAATTTCTTTACCAGCTTTTAAATCTTCATAAAGTTTCTTCTTATCTGCTTTGATAGTCTTTTCTTCAACGACATAATCAATTGGCAATTTTTTAATTTCTTCAACAATCACCGAGTCACGATAATTCCGTGGCTTTAAGATGTGATGTTCAGTTTGTAACTCTTTTAATCCCGCGTTATCCATTGCATCTGTAATAAAACTATTAAGACGGTTCTTCTTATTGGTTAACACTTTTATGAACTCTCTAAGTTCAGTCATTCGTTCTTTAGCCCATTTTATTTGGCTGTCATATTTGTCAGATAGTCCAGCTGCACCATCAAGCTTTTGATCTCTAGTGAGTTTTAAACTTTCAATGGTATCTACTAGAACCTCTGGATCTAAATCTTTTTGTTCTAATTCTTCAATGGCGTTGTTAATATCGAAAACATTCATGTTATAATCCTCTTGTATAAATATATTTACTTTGTTGGTCGTTATCTGTTGGCGCAGGTAACGGCTTTTTTTGTCCGTTGCTAAAAGCATTACTGTTAGCAATTAAGTTATTAATCGTTGTCTTGCTTAACGTTGTCCCCACCTCCTTAGATGTTTGGGAAAATTGCGGTATACATAACGAACGTGAAAATCATTAACGCTGTGATAATACTGCCTAAACTCAAGATTTCGGTTTCCCTCACTGTGAAGTCAGTACCCATAAATTCATTAATTTTATAATTGATCCATTTACTCATCGCTTATGTTCCTCCATAAATTTATCTAAATCTTTTTTGGCATATCTACGAATTCCATCAATCATTGTGTAGGGAATTTGATATTTTTTTAGCCAAACATCGAACGTAGTCCGACTAATACCTAGGTAAACTGAAGCTTTTGTTTTATTAAAATATCCATACATTGGATTTTTTAATTTTGGAGCTTTTGATTTAGCATCTTTATAAACCAATTCAAAAGCCTCGCTTACTAAGCCATTAGCTTTTTCTATAGCCTCCATGAGATCACTCCATTCCTAAAACTTTGTAAATCTTCTTTCGAATCTTAACTGATCTAGGATTAGTATTACCTTTAATAGCCAAATTAATCCTTGTTCTACTTTCTCCTAACAAGTCTGCTAACTCAGATTGAGTCATGTTCTTACTTAACAAAGCTGTCTTTATTTCCATTTCAACCTGATTCTTAGCATTTTCTAATCTCTCCTCAATTGGCATATATTCTTCATCTCTCTTTCTGTCTAACGTTTCGAAATTTATTTAGAAAAAAGTTTAGAAATTATTGACATATTTTAGAAAATTTACTAATATCAATGTATAACAAATAAGCGTTTAAACAGTATCCCCATACTTGAAAAATGCTATTTATTATATTTATAAACTTGTTTTTAAAAATGTTTCGTAACTTGTTGACAAAACTATTATTGCCTAAATATTCTAAATAGTCAACACATATTTAGAATATTTTCTAAATAATTTTGTCAAGGATTGGAGAAACCCTTGATATGATTGAATTTGACAGAACTAAAAAATTAGCAAAAATAAAGAAAATGTCTCTTCGTGAGGTAAATGATAAGGCAAAATTAGGAACCAATTCTATTTACAAATGGAAAACTAATAAGCCAGGTTCAGACGCTCTGGCAGCAGTAGCCAAAGTGTTAAATACTACTACAGACTATTTAAAAGGATTAACAGATGATCATAATCCTTCATCTAATAATAAATCTCAAGCTGATTTAGATGATGATGACACTATTTTTACTTTCCAAGGCAGGCCTATCCCTCCAGAAGACTTAAAGATTATAAGAAGGTTGCTTAAAAACGATGATGAATAATTTAACAGTTACTTATTTATTTAATTTTGCGATGGCTCACAATATTCAATTTGAAGCTACTCACTTACTTCATCCTGGCACCCCTTCTTGTTGCAATACTACTAACCGAAAAATGGTCATTAATCTTAATAATGACGAAGAAGGTTTACCGTTAGAAATAGCTCATGAAATTGGCCATATTTTTAATGGAGACAAAGGTAAGTTTTATTATTGTGGTGATAGTAGTTCATCCCCTATAGAAGTAAATGCGCATAAAACAGGTATTAAAATTCTTGCCAATTATTATTTTGAGGATATTCCTAAAGAAGAATGGAATGTAGATAATTTTATGTATTATTACTGTATTCCACCCTCTTATAAAGATTGGACTATTCAATATTTAAAATCGCTATAAGCAATAATTGTCCGCAATGACGTTAAACTAAAAAAATATATAAGTATGGAGGATAAAATGGGGCCATTACTTTCACTTTTAATAGTTCTATCCTTTGGAAGCATATTTTACTTTTGGTTGAAAAGACATAATAAAAAATTAGTAATTGCTTCTGTAATAGCGACTGTAGTTTTCACAGGTTTAATGACTTTAACACCTGAATATAAACAAGAAGTTACTAAAGAAGAGCGACAGGAAAAAGCTGATAATAAAAAGAAAACCGAAAAAAAGAAAAAAGCAAATTCATCTAAGCAAGATGATAAATACGTTGTTTCAAAAGAGACTCTGTTATCACGAGCAAAAAAATTAAAGTACGGTATGTCTCTTAATGAAGTAAAAAGTATTATGCGAGTTAAGCCCAGTGAAGAAGAAAACGACAGAGGTTTTATAAATCTTACTTATGGTAAAGATATAGTGGACTTAGGCTTTGATGAAAATAAAAGATTAACTGCTGCATCTACTGGTGCACCACAAATTCAAAAACAAGGTGAAAAAGCCGCACAACAGAAAAAGAAAAATGCGAAAAGTAGAGAAAGTTCCCTAAAAAGTTCAGCCCAATATTTTGGAACTAAATCATCTGAAAGCATTCAAAACAATCCAAGTGCGTTTAAAACTACTCAAGATGGTGACTTACTATACATTCTATGGAATCCTGGTGACCATCTCCCACTCCTTTTACGAGTTGATGATACTTCAACAAATATTACTAATGTTTACATTTATAATAAGCATGGTGATAATCCTAAAGGTCGTCATTTATATACTGGAAGAACTATTGTACAGAAAAAAAGAAGTATAGTTTATTATTAATTGGTGGAAATTTTTTATGTCATTATTTGGAAATCGTGAAGAACGTATAAAACGTGCAAGAGAAGAAACTGCCATAAAGGAACAACAAAAAAGAAATAAATATTTAGAAGAAAATAAAATCAAAGATATTTATGCCGAAGAAAATAAAGTCCCAATGGATGTCATTATTGATATGAGTCAAGCTAAAGGAACTATTTCGCAGTTTCAGGATTCAGGCATTAAAACTATTTATGCTGAACAATTGGTTCTTGAACGACAGAATTGGATGCAGATTCGTCAAAATGATCGTTTAATTAAGCAAAATGATGAAATAATCAAATTACTTAAAGAAAATAATAAATAAATTTTGTCCCATATCTTGAAGACGATAAAAGCCAGATAAAACAAAAAATCCCACCGATGCGCCAACATCAGTGGGATAAGGAAATGAGCTACGCCAATAGCTCAAAACATAAATATTTTCGATTAACAAAGCCATAAACTAGGACTCTGCCCTCTTATTGTAGCAGAGTTCCTATTTAGGCTACAATAGGAGGTTTTTTATTATGCCAAAAAGAGATAAACACATAAAACAATATAAATTAAAAAATGGTGATGTTCGTTACATGTTCCATGCTTATTTAGGTAAAGATCCTGTAACCGAGCAACCTATCCAAATCACTAAAAGAAAATTTGCTACTTATAATGAAGCTAAGGAAGTTTATGATGAACTTATCGCTAAAGGCGTTAAAGGCTACATTAAGCCTAAACAACATACAGTAGATGAAGTTTATAAAGTATGGTTTGAAGCCTATAAAGAGACTGTTAAACAATCTACAGCTAATAAAACAGCGATTAATTATAAGGTGCATATCAAGCCATGGTTTGGGAATGATTATATAGATCAAATTGATACTGCCAAATTTCAGTCTTGGGTTAACTCACTTTATAAAAATTTAGTTAAGTACAAAGAAGTCATTAATCGATTTAGTCAAATTTATGATTATGGGGCCGCACTAAGATACTGTCAAAAAATATATAATCCAGTTAATGCAGTTATTATTCCTCGAAAGACAAAAAGACGTCGTAGAAATATTCAAAAAAATTTCTATACATTAGATCAATTAAAGCAATTTTTAAAAGTTGCAAAAAAACAAAATTATCGTAGCTATACTTATTTTCTCTTGCTAGCTACTTCAGGAATTAGAAAATCCGAAGCATTAGCTTTAACTTGGTCCGATATTGACTGGGAAGCCAAAACTGTTTCCATCACAAAAACTTTAGCTTTAGGAATAGATAATAAATTAATTGTTCAAACACCTAAAAGTTTAACTTCAAATCGGCCAATTCCACTTACTGAACATATGATTAGCGTTCTTAAAGAATATCGAAAACAGCAAAAAATTATTTGCCCTATAATTTTTCATGGCATTAGTAATAATTACGTTAATCTTTCAAAACCCGATAGATGGTTACAAGCAATTTATAATGCTGATAAATCCCTTAAAAAAATTACCATACACGGTTTTAGACATACCTATGCTACTCTTAACAAAAATCAAGAAAGAACCGACGTAGAAGCAGTCATGGGTCATAACAGTATAGAAATGACTGAACATTATACTCATGCCACCCAAGAAGGCATGGAAAATATCAGAAGTTATATGAACTCATTAAATATTTAAAAATCGTTTATTGTATCAAAATTGTATCAAAAACAAATAAAAACCGCTCTAAATGTTGATATAGAGCGGTTTTTATTCTTATCTATGGAGATGAGGGGAATTGAACCCCTGTCCAAACGTATTTCGTCGCTAACCTCTACGATCATAGTTACATTACTTAAATTTCGCTTTGATAAAACGCCATATAACAGGGCTAAACTATCAAAACTAACCTAAGAATCTTATTTCTAACTATTAAGGTAAGTAGTTAAACGTAGCTCGTTAAATGGTAAGACCCGCAGACAGACACGAGCAATCCATCATTGGATCACGCAGGCTGACTAAGCAGCTACTGCGTAAGAATTTTCGTTATTTGCAGTTATAATTTAACTGTGACGTTTTTAACGTAGACGTGACCTACGAATCGCAGTCAACGCGAATCTACGCCTGTCGAATCCCAAAACATCCCCAGATGCTTCAATGGTATCACACTCACAATTAAAAATCCACAAACTACTATTCTCTATTACTTATCTAATTTAGCCAAACGTACAACATCTCTAGCAATCATTAATTCTTCATTGGTTGGAACAATCATTGCATCAATTTTTGAATCTGGTGTAGTAATTTTCCCTTCACGGTTAGCTTTATTAGCGTCTTCATCATATTTAAGTCCAAGCCAAGTAAGACCATCCATAATTTGCTTTCTAACACTTGCATCATGTTCACCAATTCCGGCAGTAAAGACCAAAACGTCTAATCCGCCCATCTCAGTCATATAAGCCCCAATATAACGAACAATTCTATTAATGAAAATATCCTTAGTAAGCTTAGCTTGTTGATCACCATTCTTAATAGCTTTTTCAATATCTCTCATATCTGGTGAAACACCTGAAAGACCAAGTAAACCAGATTCGGTGTTAAGCATTTTAATAACTTCGTTAAAGCTACCAATATCACCCTTCTTCATAATAAATTGAAGAAGAGATGGATCAACGTCACCACTTCGAGTACTCATTGTAATACCTGCAACAGGACTGAATCCCATAGAAGTATCAAAAGATTTCCCATCTTTGATTGCAGTAACTGATGCACCACTTCCTAAATGGCAAATAACCATCTTTAAATCTTCTACAGGCTTATTTAAAAGATCTGCTGTACGACGAGAAACATAACGTGCAGAAGTTCCGTGAGCACCATATTTTCTAGCACGGAATTTTTCATAGTATTTATAAGGTACTGAATATAAATATTGAACTGGATCTAAAGTTTGGTGGAAAGAAGTATCAAAAACAGCAACTTCTGGTACATTTGGTAAAACTTTCATAAAAGCATAGATTCCATCAGCTTCAGCTGGGTTATGTAAAGGTGCATAATCGCTAATGTTATAAATCTTCCAAAGATTATCCTTAGTAATAATAGTACTGTCAGTAAATTCCTCACCACCAGCAACAACACGGTGACCCACACCAGCTATATCATCTAAAGAATCAATAACGTTATATTCTTTAAGCCAATTAAGTAGCTTTTGAACAGCTTCTTCCTGAGTAGCAATATCATTTTCTTCATCATGTTGACTACCGTCTGCTAGTGTCATTGTAAATACTGACCCTGGTAAACCAACTCGGTCAGCCATACCAGATGCAATTACTTCTTCATTATCAAGAGAGAACAATTTGTACTTAAATGATGAGCTACCTGAGTTTACTGCTAAAACTTTTTTCATTTTATATACCTCTATATAAATTATTTTTTATCGTTTTGATACCAGTCATTTAATTTCATATTAAATGCTACTAGAGAATCTGGTTTCTTTAAAGAATCTAACTTAGCTACCAATACTTCACGCTCTACAGCTTTTTCACCATGATTTTGGAAAACTAAAATTGATTTTTGCTGAACTTTACTTGAAAACATATCATCAGGCAAATCAACAATTGTTTGAATATTTACTTTTTTAGCTAACCAAGTCATAAATTCAGTTGATCCCTTACCTGTAAATAATAACTTTGGTACTACTAAAAATGCAAATCCGTCACGCTTAAGATTATTCACAATTTGTTCAATAAACAAAGTATGAGCAAAAGAATGTCCCTCTTTAGCATGATTTTCAAAACGTTGAGCATTGTTATCTAGTGGATAGTAACCAACTGGTATGTCACTTACTATCACATCAGCTTTTTGAATCATCCATGGATCTAACGCATCTTGACAATATAAATCAATTTTCAAATCTTCAAGATGAGCACCAATATCTGCTAAATCTAATAACGATTCATCATTATCAATTCCAATCAAATGGTAATTGTTTTGCGAGTGATTTTCTTGAATTAATTGTCTAATAATCGAATAAAGCAAATTTCCTGTTCCAATAGCGGGATCAACCACTGTCTTTTCTCCAGCTGGGACAATTTTTTGCCAAATTAAAGCAATTACTGTAGCAATTACTGAAGGGGTTGGCATTAAATTATAATCACTAGCGTCTTGAGCAATAGCTTTTAAAGTTAATAAGGTGAATACCTGCACCTTTAAGGATCGTGGTAAATTCTCATAATTCAATTGACGATATTCTTCAGTCAACTTAGCGACAGTTTCCTTATCAGGAGCACCTGACTCAACTTTGATTTTTCCATTTTCTAAATTATCAAAAGTCTCTGTTAGTGCAGATGAGAAAGAAACATTTAACGCTTTTTGCAAATGCTCGACTGCTGTCTGAAATTTCGGATACAATTCTTCTACTTTTTGCATTTTTCTTCCTTCTTTTATATTCCTTCTAATATTTTATAGGTATCCTTAAAGACTGGCAAGCGATCATTATTACTTAGAAAAATAATTTATTAAAGCTATGTTACTTTCCATATTTTCAGCGAAAATTTGCTGATATCCTATCACAAAGGCTATACAGATATTAATTAGCAAAATACTACTTATCAAAGCACTTCCATTAACTCTTCTTGCTTTCCTTTTTATCATTTTTTAATTCTTTCTTCTCTTTTGGTAAATTCGTCTTAAAGAACATTTCGCTCTGTCTACCATCATTTTCAGTTACTAAAATTGTAAAAGAATCATCTGTAGTGGAACACTTTATTCTTTTTACTTTAAAAAGTAGAGGCATATGTCCACCCTCATCTGTCCTCATTCTTAAAGTATCATTCGGACTTACATCGATTGCATAAACATCATAAATCGGATCCCCATTCTTTTTCTTCTTATTTGATAACTTCTTTAGCAGCACTTTAGTAGGATCTGATCCAGTTCTGCTTACTTCAACATGACCACTTTCTTTTAAGAAATTATTTACTTGCACATAACTATAAGTTATTTCATTTACACCACTTTTTTGATGATTAATTTTTCTTAATGTACTTACAAGTCCAAACAATATTTGAACGCAAGCTATAGTTACTGCAATCGCAAAAACTGCTTCTAATAAAGTAAATCCTTTTATTTTCTTCATTACTTTTACCTATAATAAAGTCGATCATGAACCAAAAGTGTCTTTTTATCACTATGACGAAAAATATATTCCGCATATGCCTTATCTACACGTTTCTCAACTTGCTGTTCAGTATGCCTATTTTGTCTAATGGTCATCCCTAAAAGGATCACCCCTAAACAAGCAATTGTAAATCCAACACAAGCTTCCCATAAAATAAAGCCCTTTACTCTCTTATTCTTCAATCATTCTTCCCCATGCCATTTGTAATTTTATTTTCTTTTCCTTATTGCCATTTCTTACTGTGATTGTCCTTGGTGAAACTCTTCCGTGGTTATTAATATATAAATTGTCTAGATTATATACTTTTACATGACGGTCCAAATAAATTTTTGATGCTCTATCTGAACCCTTTATTTCTATTGACGAATTATTATCAAAATACAAAAATATATAGTTCTTTTTTTCTACAGTTGCCAAATGCATATATTTGTTAATTGTTGATTTTATTTGTCTCGTTGAATTATCTAATATCATCTGTTCCTTAATATTTTTCACATAAAGTGTGGGCATCAATACGAGTAAGCAAGTAACAGTCAATGTAATTATGGTTTCAATTAAAGTAAAGCCTTTTATTCTATTCAAAATCATTTTTGAGGTAATTTTTCATATCTTTCTTTCTGTTTTTGAGAAATGTATTCTTTCTTCACTAACTCCTCTAATGATGTTCCATCCCCATTATCTTCAGCCAACTGTCTTTGAGTCTCAATAGTCGTACGTAAAGCTTCATCAGTTTTACTAGTAGCTCTTTCTTTTTGCCTACTTAAACCTGGAACAATTAATAAGATCAACATCGCAATGATGGCAATTACAATTACCATTTCAACTAAAGTAAAGCCTTTTACTCGCTTATTTCTATTAATAAAATTCTTTAATTTCTTCATTCTTCTTTCTCCTCTACATCATTTCCATTAAGTGATACATTGGCATCAAAATTTTTAAATACATTCCTAAAATACAAATCCCAATAAAGATAAAACATATTGGTTGCAAATTAACGATTAAATTGTTTAATTTGAAATTCAATTCATAAAAAAGTGTCTTACTAAGGAGCAATGCTCTTTTACCGATCTCACTCCTAGTCGCACCTGTTTCTATTAGCATAACTAAATTATTTGGAATAAAATATTCTGTTTCAATAATTTTCTTAATCTCAACGCCACTCTCTAATTGCATCCTTACTCTTTTACCTAATACCTGCTGCAAGGAATTTTCTGGCTGCATAGCTGCTAATTGACAAATTTTCTGTAATGAAAATCCATTAATCAATAAAGTTGCTAAATCAGAAATAACTAAATAATGAACATATAGATTAAGAACTTTACCAATTACTGGAAACTTAGTTAATTTTTTTAAAGCAAAATAATCTTGCTGATTTAATAATTGTATTGTTTTGATAACAAAAACAATCGCAATTACTACTAAAATTAATAGTCCTCCTAGCATTAAATTACTAGTCCAATCATTATCAAGCATTTCAGTTTTTAAAAAGGTCTGCATGCAAATTAATAAACTAATCATCATCCCAACTAATAAAGCCGGGTAAGCCAATTCACTTTTTAATTTTTTTAATTGCTTATTTTTTAATCGAATTAATTCACTAAGTTGTTCTAAACACGATAATAAATTTCCATCAATAACAGCCATATGTATTTGAGCCGCTAAAGTACTTGAAAAACCAATTTCATGCAATGCATCTCCTAAAGAAACGCCAGCTTCCACTTTTTTACTCACATACTTTAACTGATTCGAATGCTCATCCCAAACTTTAGGTAAAAGGCTCAAACTAGCATTTAACGAATACCCATTAACGAGCGCTTGCCTTAAATAATCAATAAATATTAGCTGATCTGCGCTCTTTAATTTATCCTTGTTCAAAACGCTGTCTAGTATTTTCACTAATCTTTCCTCGCTTAACTAATTGATCTAAATTATTTTTCCATTCAGCAAGATCAGCTCGATTATTACTAGTTATCGCATCGAATAATCTTTCTCCATAACCAACATCCATCAAACACCCTAAGCTATCTTTATTTTCTATTGGCAATAAACGTTGGTAAGAAACCGCTGTTAGACAATTTTCTAATTCATCCCTAGTGATTCCTAAACCTTCTAACCGTGAAATTGTCTGTAAGGCCGTTTTAGCGTGTACAGTTGCAAAAACTAAGTGCCCACTCAAAGCAGCATTAATACTAATTCTTGCTGTGTCTGTATCCCGAATTTCACCAATAATTAAAATATCCGGTCGGTGCCTTAAAGCAGCTTTTAACAAATCGGGATAAGTAATACCAGCAATTATATTCACCTGTGTTTGTAAAAACTCTGGTTGCCAAACTTCTACAGGATCTTCAATTGTCATAACAATTTTATTTTTTCCAGCTAACCTCGCTAATTCATACATTGATGACGTCTTACCTGAACCTGTTGGTCCACTAGTAATTATTAGTCCTCGCTGCCGAGTTAAATTTTCTAATAGGGTTAATTGTTCAGGAAAGAAATAGTTATTGTTTTTCTCTCCATAAATTAATCTAATTACTAATGATTCATAGCCAGAAAATTCTCCAATACTTGAAAAACGCAAGAAGACACTTTCTGAATTTATGATAGTTTGATATGAACCTACCTGTGGCCTTCTGTGCTCTGCAATGTCCATCTGTGCTTGAAATTTGAAGTAATTCAATAATTCTTTTCCAGTTTTAAAATTTATTTCCTTTACTTGCCTTAACCCCGCTGCTGTTCGCAATTTTATCTCGTAATTTGCTTTAGCAGGAAAAATAAACACATCACTTGCTCTTTCTTCAACTGCCGTTCCTAAAACTTCTTTAGCTAATAAATTCATTTTTCATCCCTCCTTTGTAATACACTTATTAGTACGCAAAAAATGGACGAATTTTTTTATTTTTTATAAAAATTGGACAAAAAAATAGACTCAGGAAAACCTGAGTCTATTTTCAATTAAATAAAATTATTCATCGTCTGCAGCAGTATATACATTAGAAACATCATCGTTATCTTCTAATGCATCAATTAAATGAGCAAATTGCTCTTTTTTATCATCTGGAACTGGAGTGGTGTTCTGCGGAATCATAGTTAATTCAGCATTAGCTAATTTATAGCCAGCTTTTTCTAAAGCATCACGTACAGCAGTAAATTGCTTAGGATCAGTATAGATTTCAAAAGCGTCATCACTAGTTTCTAAATCATCGCCACCAGCATCCATTACATCAAGTAATACTTGATCTTCGTCTGCATCGGTAGTTGAACGATCGATTACAATGTAACCCTTACGGTCAAACATGTAAGCAACAGAACCAGTTGCACCAAGTGAACCGCCATTACGAGTAAAGGCAACACGAACATCTGACGCAGTACGGTTCTTGTTATCAGTTAAAGCTTCAACTAAAACTGCAACACCGCCTGGAGCGTAACCTTCGTATGTAATTTCATCGTAATGTTCATCTGAATTACCTTCAGCCTTTTTAATAGCGCGTTCAATGTTGGTTTTAGGCATGTTAGCTGCACGTGCTTTATCCATAACCATACGTAAAGTAGGATTTCCTGAAGGGTCAGGACCACCACTCTTTGCAGCCATATAAATTTCACGAGATAATTTTTGGAAAACTTTACCTCTCTTAGCGTCTTGCGCATTCTTGCGGCCTTGAATATTGTGCCATTTTGAATGTCCTGACATAAGAATCCTTCTTTCTTTTTATTTAATATAGTTAACCTTGTCAATCATAACGCACTCAAGATTTAAATTCAATCTATGATTAATTATGAATTACGTTTTTCTTGTCGATGTCTTAACCAATAAACAAAGATACAAATTAAAATTGCTAATAATGCACCAGCTGAATCGAGTGCAACATCGTGTAAACTTGGAGTACGGTCTCCAGTTAAATACTGATGAAATTCATCTAATCCAGCCAATCCAATAATTCCTAGCCAAATAAACAAAGGACCACACCACTTCTTAAATAATCTATCTAATCCTAAACAAGCAAATAATCCTACTAAAAAATATGATGAAAAATGAGCAAACTTCCTCATTACAAATTGTGTCATCCCCGCTTCACCATTATCCAAAACAGCATTATGCCAGCGTCCACCGTAGTATATATTCCATCTACCAACAATTCTCTCAACAATTGGAAAATGACGATGAATAAATCCTGGGGACATTTCTTGTTCATGATATGTCATTGAACTAGAAATAAATAGTCCTAGCAATACTAATAACATTAAACATACAAAAATAAGTTCTCGCTTAGTTAACAAAGTTTTTTTCATTTTTAACTTTCCTACTTTCAAGTTTATCAGCAACTAAATTAATAATTTGCTTAGCAATTTCAACTTTAGTTGTCTCCTTGATACTTTTTGCTTCCTTACCTTTTCTAAGAACTGTAACTTGATCCTCATTACTGCCAAATACTCCATGACTCACATCATTAGCCACAATCATATCTGCATTTTTTTCTTCCAATTTTTTAGCCGCATTTTTTAGTAAATCATTTGTTTCAGCAGCAAAACCTACTACAACTTGATTTTCTTGTTTTATATTTCCCATTGTCTTTAAGATATCAGGAGTTTCTTTTAGGAAAATCTTTAACTCATTTCCTTGTTCTCGCTTCTTAATTTTATGATCAATATAATTTACTGGTTCATAATCAGCCACAGCAGCTGCCATAATTAAGGCATCCGTATTCAAAAATTCTTTTTTTACAGCTTCTAGCATCTCTTCTGTCGTCTCTACCCGAATATTGGTCAAATTAGGAGATTTTGGTAAAGGAACAGAAATATGACCTGAAATTAAAGTCACATCTGCACCTGCATTAAGAGCAGCTTTAGTAAGTGCAATGCCCATCTTACCACTAGAACGATTACCGAGATAACGAACTGGATCAAGTGGAGAAACTGTACCACCCGCAGTAATTACAAGCTTTTTACCTGATAATCTTTCTTTTGCTTTTAAGGACGAATCTATCCATGCCATAATATCAATAGGTTCAGGCATTCTACCTTTGCCACTATATCCTTCAGCTAAGCGCCCAATAGTTGGATCCATTATTTGAATACCATCTTGTCTTAAAAAAGATAAATTTCTTTGAAAAGCAGCATTACTCCACATATGATTATTCATCGCTGGTACTACATATTTAGGTGCAACTGTAGCTAGAAAAGTTGTACTTGCCGCATCATCGGCTAAGCCATTTGCGATTTTGGCAATAAAATTTGCAGTTGCTGGAACTACAACAGCAATCTCAGTCCAATCAGCCAATTCAATGTGCGGAATCTTATTAGCTACCTCTTCTTCCCATAGGTCGGTTAAGACTGGATATTTAGTTAAAGCAGCTAAAGTTTGAGTACTGGTCAAATGAACTGCTTCCTTAGTCATTACTACTCTTACTTCATGACCCGCTTTTTGAAAATCGCGCACTACACTAATTGCTTTATAGGCAGCAATACTACCAGTGATATATATTGTAGCTTTCATTGTTTCTTACCTTAATTCTGTAATTTCTTTCTACTATAACACAAGAATATTAATACAAAATAATTGACAAATAAAAAATTCTAACATATTCTGGTATGATTTATATTGAATTAAAGGATAAATCTTATAATTTGAAAGGATAAATGTATTAATGAAAAAATATTACCGAAAAATACTAACAATTTTTTTGACAGCATTTGTACTTATTTTAATCCTGACAGGCTGTTCGAAAAAAGATAATTCATCATCTAATAAAATTTCAATTGTAACAAGTACTAACGTTTACGCAAATATTGCACAAAATGTCTTAGGAAAGTATGGCAAAGCAAGTGCAATCATTACTAATAGCTCTACAGATCCTCACGATTTTGAGCCAACTACAGCTGATGCCAAAAAAGTTCAAGATGCCAAAATTATTATTGCTAATGGTTTAGGATATGATTCTTGGTTACCAAAATTAGCTAAATCAAACAATAAATCTGCCGTTTTAGTTGGTGAAGACCTTATGAAACTTAAAAATGGTGCTAATCCTCATATTTGGTTTGATTTAAATATGCCTACTAAATATGTTAATTATTTAGTAAAACGTCTAGCCAAAATAGATAAGAAACATGCGGCCTACTATAAAGAAAACGGTGCTAAATATCTAGCAAAAATTAATAAGATCAAAAGGATAGCTGCTTCAGTTGATGGGGCTAAACAAAAGCCAGTTTATGTCAGTGAGCCTATTTTTGATTATGCTTTAAAAGCTACTCACTTCAAGATTGGAGACAAGGCATTTGAAGAAGCTATTGAAAATGAAACCGATCCAAGTGCTAAAATTGTTCATCAAATGAACCAAACTATCGATAAACGAGGAATTTCTTTCTTTGTCAAAAATTCTCAAGTAAATAGTTCAACAGTAAATAACTTTGTAAAACGAGCCAAAGCAAAGAACATCCCAATTCTGCAAGTTCGTGAAACTATTCCAAATGATACAACTTATATAGAATGGATGACAGAAAATTATCAAAATCTTGCTAATATTAATAAAAAATTGAAATAATTCAAAAAAGAGGGGTACCCCTCTTTTTTCTTACTATAAAATAGCTCCCAATTTATTATTAAATTGTTTAGGAATTTCTGCCATGATCACGTGACCACTTGGCGACATAATCAAACTATCTATTTTCATATTTCTTTGTTTTAACCATTTCTCATAACCTTCTCGATAATATGGACTTTCCTTAGCAACGAAAAAAGTAGTCTGAATTTCAGTATTTTCTAAGACCGCACGCCAATCAAGTGACATATGATTTTCAAGTAAATCTACATTATCTTTTCTATTAAATGGATTATCCTGTTTAGCCTGCATTAACTTAGCATAAACATCATCATCTAAACCAGCATATGTTTCATGAACACTCGGTCTTTCTTGACATTTTTCTAGATAATTTTTTCTTGTATAATCCATAAATCCATACTGCCATTCGTTATCATTTAACATCTTTGGAGATTGATCAATTATTAAAGCTTGTTTAATTAAATCATGATAATGTTTCATCAAGCAAAAGATAATCGATGCACCCATTGAATGTCCCATAAAAATAGCTTTTTTTATCTGCAAAAATGATACCAACTCAAATAAATCTTGCGTTAACCGTTCTATATTATGTCCCTTTTCGGTTCGTTGGCTTTTACCCATATTTCTATGATCATAAGTTATAACTTGATATCCTAATTTATTTAGAAAAGGTACTTGAGCTGACCAAATTTCTTGGTAAGCGCCAAAGCCGTTAACCAAAACAATTGGTTTTCCTTTTCCTACTATTTCATAACTAATTTTCACATTATCGCTTGTCTTAAAAAGCATTTTTACTCCCTATCTTTCTTAATCTTAATAAATAGGCAACCAATCGCTGCAATTATCGCTGTAATTAAGGCCTGACTCAAACCACTACTTAAGCTCACATTAATTCCGCTATAAACACTTTGTTGAAGTGAGCTAGCAGCTACACCAGCAGCATATGATAAAACTCCATATGATCCAACCGCAGCAAGAATAAGAGGAATAATTGCAATTTTCTTACCAAATAAAACTAATGCTATTGCCAAAATATAAAAGCCGATGAGTAAGAAATATATTAAATGATAAATTTGAGCGGCTTGTTTTACATCAGACGAATTTTGTCTTAATTGTTCATTTACTAATTGTAAAATCACTTGATTAAAAACCTGTTCCTGCTGTGTATCATTATTCAACTGTAAATCAGCAGCTGTTAATTTATCATTAGCTAAATAATTCGTACTTAATTTATTTAAGCCTTGATATGACGTTTGTAACTTAATATTTTTAGGTAATTGCGATAAGAGTGTATCTTCTATTCCAGAATCTTGTAAAAAACTTACTCCCATCTGTAAATCACTATTATTCGATTGATCAACTACTTTATTAATTGAACTCTTTACTAAGCCAGCAGTACTGTCTACTTTTAATTGAACTGGACTCGTTAAAGTCAAGCTCAAGGAGATAAAAATCAAGCCACTAACTACTAATCTCCAAATCCATTTTATAAATTTCAAGTTTTTTCTCCTAATAAAAATTTAGTCTATATTTTAATACTCATAAAAAACATACATACAGCTTTTTTAGTGCTATATAATAAAAGTGTAACAAAAATTAAAGGAGTTCAATATGATTGATGAAAAACTAAAAAAATTTTTCAATAAATTTCCTCATATAAAGGAAAATAAACCTTTACAAACAACTCTCAGTAAGAAAATCAATAACTTAATAAAAAAAGAACTTCAACATGGAGCAAGTCAAATTGAAGCAGAGCAAAAAGCTCTATTGAATTTAACTGACCTTGATACGCTACTTTCACAACTAAAAAGCTTAGAAGCAACAGACTACAGCAAATATAATGACTTTTTTGCTAAAATTTTCGACTCAAAATTAGTTAATGAACTAAAACTTAAATTAAATCAAATTGACGAAATACATTTAAACTATCGTCTAGGTGATATACTCGTTCTACCAACTGATTCACCAAATTTAATCGTGCACGACTTTATGTCACGTGATATCGAGAATCTCCATTCAACTGTTGAAAAAATCGGAAATGTTCTCAAAATCACTCAAGGTCCGCGTAAATTAGTAGGTATTTTTAAAAATAAAACTTTACTATTCTTACCCAAAGAATTCACTGGATTTTTAACTATTCGAAGTCAAAGCGGAGATGTTTATATCAATAAAATTCCCAGTTACTGTATGATTGATATTACTGCTGTTTCGGGTGATTTACTATTAGCACATTCCACTCTCAAAAGAGTTCAAGCGGATCTAAAATCAGGCGATATTGCTGTATCTGCAACATCGGCTAATGTATTTCATATTAATGCTCATTCAGGGATGCTTACAGCTGATAATGTTAATGCCAAAGAAGAAATCTCTTACCACACTACTAGTGGCAATATGGATTTAGAAAATATTTCAAGTAAGAGCTTTTTTATTGATACTAAAACTGGAAAAATTACAGTCAATCAACTAAAAAGTCAAAATATTGAGATCTTAACTGATTCAGGCAACATAACTTTAAATAATATTGAAGCTAAAGGTAATGTTAAAGCTAATACCGGTAAAATAAATTTGTCGCTTGATAAAAGCAACCAATTTAATCTATCTATTCAAAGCAAGATAGGAAATATTCATATCCATATTCCAGATACCATATCCTTTACGTTTAACGTTGATACCAAGAAAATCGGTTTAACTGATCTTCCTCTCAACTCAATTATTTACAGTAGCGACGACTACGATAAGGTCAAAGGCTATGTGGGTGCTGAAGACTCAAATAATTCTCTAAATATTGAAAGTGATATGGGAAAAGTTTCAATTAAAAATCCAAATTAAATAATTAACAAACAAAAAAGAATGCTGGTAAACAAAAACTACCAGCATTCTTTTTTCTAAAAATTAGATTAGCATACCAACTTTATATCCGATAAATACTAAAAATAATCCTCCACCATAAGAAAGTAAGGCGTAAAGAATAAAAGTACCATAGTTATGGTCTTGCCAATGAGACAGAAGTTCAACATTTAATGTCGAAAAAGTAGTATATCCACCTAAAACTCCGGTCCCAACTAAGGCATAAATAAATGGAGATAACTTACATGCAAACACTACTCCTAATAAAAAGGCACCGGTTAAATTTATTAGCAGAGTTGCATAAGGGAAATCCCGTTCCCAATGTTTTTTGCCATAATTAGTAATTCCATATCTCAAAAGTGCACCCCAAATAGCGCCAAAACCTGCTACTACAACTGTTGTAATCATGCTTTTATTGCCAACTTTCTACCTAGTACTTTACCGATTATCATTCCTAAATAAGCACATAAAAAACCAATAAATATTGAACTAAAAAAATACAAGATTGCTTGACTATGCATACCATTTTCTAATTGCTTTAAAGTATCTAAATGAAAACTAGAAAATGTCGTAAAAGCACCAACAAAACCAGTACTTAATCCCGTGACTAGCCAGTCACGACCTTCTCTAAATTCAATAAAGAAATAGGTCAAAAATGCCAATAAAAAACAGCCGAGAATGTTAGCAATAAATGTCCCCGACTGAGACCAAACTAAATTTAAATATGCTCTTAATGCACCTCCAAAAAAAGCAAATACTCCTACACTTAAATAATTTTCTATCTTTTTATTCATCAAATACCAACCTTCTTAATGCATATGCAATCCCATCTTCGTTATTTGTTTTCGTAACATAATTTGCGCGTTCCTTTATTTCAGATACCGCATTTCCCATTGCAACTTTATAGAAACCAGCAATATCAAACATTGAAATATCATTTTTTTGATCTCCAAAAATCATCACTTCGTCTTCTTTGATATTAAGTTTCTTAGCTAATTCTCTTAAAGCATTTCCTTTTGAAGCTTTTTTCGAATTTATTTCAATTAATGTCTCATCCGACGTTGACACGTTGTACTTTTCAATTACTTCTTTAGGTAATTTTCGATATATTTTTCTCATTTCAGCAGCTGATCCTGAAAACATAGCTTTCGTAAATTTAATATCTTCTTCAATATCACCTAAATCACATACTTTAATCGGCATTCTTGTTAACCAACTTTCACGTGACAAATAATAATTAATAAAATGATCAATAGTGATAAACTTATCTCTAACTTCAATATGAAAATTAGCTTTCAGCTGCTGCGCAATTTTTTCAAAAAATATGAAATCATTATAATCAAGTAACTCTTCAACTATTGGCCTACCCTCAGAATTTAATACCAGAGCTCCATTAAATGCAACCACATACTGATTAGGATCTTTCAAATCTAATTCATCTAAATATTCCTTAATCCCAGGAAATGGTCTCCCGGAACATGGGACGATCTTGATTCCCATTTTTGAAGCCCTTTGAAGTGCTTCCTTTGTTTTAGTACTTACTTCTTGTTTATCATTTAATAAAGTTCCATCAAGATCAACGGCAATTAATTTTATATTCATTGGTTCTTCTCCTATGTAATCGTTTACTTTCCTTTCTATTATACAAAAAACACATAAAAAAAGACGACATTACTCCCTTACGAAATTAAGAAAGTAGGCGTCGTCAGATTATTAATCAGTTAAGTTGGTGAACGCCATCACCTATTCATTTTAATGGAATATGAACTTATTTATTTGAGCCCATTTCTTCTTCAACAACTTTAGCTACTTCTTCACAATATTTATCAGCTAATTCTTGAGTTGGAGCTTCAGTCATAACTCTAAGTAAACTTTGTGTTCCAGATGGACGAACAAAAATACGTCCTTCATCACTTAATTCTTCTTCAACCTTATTAATGGCTTCAGTAATACGCTTATGTTCTTTCCAATCCTTTTTATTTTTAACTGGAACATTGATTAAACGTTGTGGGTATTCCTTAAAGTCACTTAATAATTCGCTCAATGACTTACCAGTATCCTTCATTACGTATAGTAAATGTAAACCAGTAAGCATTCCGTCACCAGTGTTATGGTAATCACTGATAATAACGTGTCCAGATTGTTCACCACCAAGATTGTAACCATTAGCTCTCATTTCTTCTGAAACATAACGGTCACCAACTTGAGTTCTAACGTTCTTAAGACCACGTCTCTCTAAAGCCTTAGTAAACCCGAGATTACTCATTACAGTTGTAACGATGGTATCCTTCTTTAACCGTCCATGATCAGCAAGATATGAGCCAATGACGTACATAATGTGGTCACCATCAACTTCATTACCCTTTTCATCAACAGCGATACAACGATCAGCATCCCCATCAAATGCTAAACCTAATTGAGCACCTTGTTTTACAACTTCTTCTTGTAATTTCTTAGTATGAGTTGCACCTACATGATCATTAATATTTAAGCCGTCTGGATGAGTTGCAATAGTAGTAAAGTCAACCCCCATATCAGCAAATAATCTTGAAATCAATGCACTTGCTGCACCATTAGCACCATCAATAACTACTTTTATACCACTTAATTCTTCAGGTAAAGTATTTTCAATAAATTGTAAGTACTTTGAAGCACCTTCATGATAATTTGTCACAGTACCCAAGCCTTCTGCAGATGGGCGAGGAAGTTTATCTTCAGGAGCGTCGATCAATTTTTCAATTTCTTCTTCTTTAGCATCGGATAGTTTCAAACCATCGCTACCAAAAAACTTAATTCCATTATCTTCAACTGGATTATGGGAAGCAGAGATTTGAACACCGGCATCTGCATCTTGTGCACGCACCAAGTAAGAAAGACCAGGAGTAGTAATTACACCAACTTCTAAAACTTCAATTCCAACGGAAAGTAACCCAGAAATCAATGCATACTCTAACATTTGACCAGAAATACGTGTATCACGAGAAACTAATACCTTAGCTCTTTCTCCATCTTTCTTATCCTTGGTAAGAACATAACCTCCATCACGACCTAATTTAAAAGCCATTTCTGGAGTCAAACCAGCATTAGCAACCCCCCGTACACCATCTGTTCCAAAATATTTAAGCATAATTTTTAACAACCTTTCCTTGTTTTATTCCTTTTTAGCAGTAGTATCAGTAACTTTGATGTGAACTGGTATTACTGATGGTGAAACCTTAACTACGCCCTTTGGTAATTTAACTGCAACATTTTTTGTAATGTCATGATTTACACCACTTAAATCAACCTTTAAAGGTATCGATGTTATCTTTTTAAGCGTATTATCATCACCGTATATCTCAACTGTCTCTTTTTGTGCAGTCAAAGAATAAACATGAGTCGATGATTCATTTTTCGAAGTCACATTTACCTTGACCTTTTTCTTCGATAAATTAATTGGGATAATAATATGCGCTGTCGCTGGATCAATAGCAACATTAAGTTGATGTCCCTCTTTATCAAGTGCTATCAACATTTCCTCGCGCTCAAAAGTGCTGTCTATCCCTTTAGGTAAACTTGCTCGAGCCACTACACGGTCTACCTGGTTAACCTCACTTTTTGCTCCAGTAATATTAACCACTTCTGGTTCACTTTTAGCAGTTCCTAAGTTATACCCATGAGATACAGCACTCTTATTATACTCTATTTGTACAGGAAGAGTACGAGATTTTCTTTTTTGAATGTTCACATGCACTTTACTAGGACTAATGCTATAAGTCAATTGATTGCTCAACCCATTTACCTTAATTGGTACAATATGTTCTCCCGTTTTTAAATGACTTAGATCAATATAGACCCGAAAATTTTGCGTATTAATAGTAGATGTAACTAATGCATTTGATCCTTCTAAAGTTAAATTTATTTTTTCAGGATATCCAGTTACATAGTATTTATCTGTATTAATGGACACCTGTAAAGGTGCTTTAATCACCTGCGTTTTAGTAGCAGTTTTTAAGGTATCTTCGCGTCGTCCTTGAGTTACATAACCTTGCTGATTAGATGAAACATATACAGCAAGCAAAATTGCCAAAATCAACGCAACAATTCGATAGAACCAAGGTTTATCAAAAAATTTTTTCATTTTTTATTTGACCCCCAGTTCCAGATATGATTTACAATTCGTTGATACCATCTTGGATTTTCGTCTTCTTTTTCCTTCGGAACTAATTGAGCATTTAAATATTTCAAATACTCTTCTCTAGTTAAATCAAGCATAAACTGACTATTGCGAGTAATTGTTACCCCACCAGTTTCTTCAGATACAACAATTGTAATAGCATCTGTAACTTCTGAAATACCAACGGCAGCACGGTGACGAGTTCCAAGTTTTTTAGGAATCATACTATTATCAGAAAGTGGTAAGTAAGCGGCAGCAACTGCAATCCGATTATTACGAATAATAACAGCTCCATCATGTAATGGGGTATTAGGAATAAAAATATTAATTAATAACTCCCCAGTAATATCCGCATCTACTGGAATACCAGTTTCAATATAATCTTCTAGACCAGTATTTTGTTGAATTGTAATCAAAGCACCAATTCTTCTTTTAGACATATATTGGATTGCTTTATCCAATTCTCCAATCATTTTTTCAGCAGCTTGCTTTTCAGTCATTGTTGTTCCGCCAAAAATAGGTGAACGGCCCAAATGCTCAAGTCCACGCCTAATTTCAGGTTGGAAAATAACAATTATTCCAATTACAGACCAAGAAAGAATTTGATCAACAAAATACGTTAACGTATGTAGATGTAATAAGCCAGCAACAATTCTAACTAAAATAATTAATGATATTCCCTTAACTAGCTGAACGGCTTTCGTTCCCCTAACCAACATAATTAAGCGATAAATGATATACCAGACAATTAAAATATCAATAATATTCATCAGATTCTGCCAGGTAAATATCTGTTCAATATTAAACTTCATAGCACCCTCCTAAAAAATAATTATATCGAACTTCTTGATTTACCGACCATACATTTTAAATTCAAGAAAGAGATCATTATATTCTTGAATTTTCTTCGGGCCCAGATCTCGATAAACTTCTAAATTTTTCATAGCCTGTTCGCTTGGATAAAATTGTTTATCATTTCTTATTTCTTTAGGTAGTAACTTTTGAGCTTTTACATTTGGAGTTGCATAACCGATATATTCCGCATTTTGGGCAGCATTCTTAGGATCAAGCATAAAATTAATAAAAGCATATGCTCCAGCCTTATTTTTTACAGTACGAGGAATAACAAAATTGTCGAACCATAAATTTGATCCTTCAGGAGGAACAACATAATGTAAATGTTTATTATCGTTTAACATGGTACGTGCTTCGCCTGACCAAGTTACCCCAACAGCTGCTTCATTTTGTATCATGTACATTTTTAATTCATCAGAAATAATTGCTTTTACATTTGGTCCTAGGCCATCTAACTTTGTTTTTGCGAGCTTAAGATCTAAAGTATTAGTTGTATTTAACGACTTTCCCATAGAAGCTAAAGAAAGTCCCATAATATCTCTAGCCGAATCAACTAATAAAATATTATGACGATAATCTTTTGACCACAAATCATTCCAGTGCTTGATTTGACCAGGCTTTACAAATTTATCATTATATACAATTCCTAAAGTTCCCCAAAAATACGGAACAGAATAGGTGTTTTTTGGATCAAATGAATGATGTAAAAATTCACTTCCAATATTTTTATAGTTTGGTATTTTTTTCGTATCAATTTCATCAAGCAAATTAGCTTTTCTCATTTTTGAAATCATATAATCGGAGGGCACACAGATATCATACGCTGTTCCACCTTGTTTTATTTTGGTATACATAGCTTCATTTGAATCAAAGGTTTCATAAATCACATGATATCCTGTTTGTTTTTCAAATTTTTTGATTAATTTAGGATCAATATAGTCGCCCCAATTATAGATAATTAAGTTTTTATTATTAGAACTGATGCCATTATCATTTAACTTTTTTGCACCAACTTCTAATCCTAGACAAACTAACAAAATAGCCGTAATTCCAATTAATAGTTTTTTCATTGTGCACGTCCCTTACCAATATGGGTCTTATGATTAGTAATCACATAATAAATTAATACTAAAATCATCACAAAAATAAACATTATTGTACTTAGAGCATTGATTTCCAAATTAATACCTTGACGTGCACGTGAATAGATTTCTACAGATAAAGTTGAAAAACCATTTCCCGTCACAAAAAAAGTAACTGCAAAATCATCTAAAGAATAAGTCAAAGCCATAAAAAAGCCAGCTAAAATCCCGGGTGTAATAGCCGGAATCATTACCTTACTATAAACTTGCCAAGTGGATGCACCTAAATCTCGGGCAGCATCTACTAAAGAATAATCAAATTCTTTTAAACGAGGTAATACCATTAATACGACAATTGGAATTGAAAAAGCAATATGACTTAATAAAACAGATCCAAAACCTAAACCAATTCCTAAAAAAGTAAAGAAGATTAAAAAACTCGCTCCAATAATTACATCTGGCGATACCATCAAAACATTATTTAAGGCTAATAAAGTTTTACGTCCTTTTTTATTTTTGGTCTGACTAATTGCAATCGCACCAAATGTTCCAATTATTGTAGCAATCAGACTTGATAAAAGAGCTAGCAAAATTGTTTCCAAAAAGATTGCTAATAGGCGATTGTCATTAAAAAGATCTTGATAATGGCTAAAAGTAAATTTTTCAAAATGATCCATATTATGACCACTTGAAAAGGAATAATATATCAGATAAAAAATTGGTAAATACATTAAAACTAAGATAAAACCAAAATAAATTCGAGACCATTTTATTCTTTTCATAGTTTTATCTCCTTCTTTTTATGATGATCAGATGAGGTAAATAGCATCACTATTACCATTAATACTATTAAAACAACCCCAATCGTTGATCCCATTGACCAATTCATTGTTGTCATAAAGTACTCTTCAATAGCTGTACCAAGAGTAATTACTCGATTACCTCCAATTAATCTTGTCAACATAAATAAAGATAATGAGGGAATAAATACAGCTTGTATTCCAGATTCAACCCCAGATTTTGAAAGTGGCCATAAAACCTTAATAAATGTTTGCCATTTACTTGCACCCAAATCGTAAGCCGCTTGAATTACAGCGGGATTAATATCACAAATTGCATTATAAATTGGCAAAATCATAAATGGAATTTCGATATAAGCTGCAACAAAAATAAAAGCAAAATCTGTAAATAAAATATTAGCTGGAGCAATCCCAAAAAGCTTCAAGAAATTATTTAACAAGCCATGTTTGCTAAAAATTCCTATAAATGCATATGCCTTTAACAGCAAATTAATCCATGTTGGTAAAATAATCAAAAGTAACCAAAATTGTTGATTTTTCATTTGGCTTAAAATATAGGCAATTGGATAAGAGATTAGCAGCGTAATTAAGGTAATTAAGAATGCATACCAAAATGAATTTAGGGTCATTCTTAAAAAAGTACCATTAACAAAAAATTGCTGAAAATTCTTTAAGGTAAAGCCATCCTCTCCCTTAAATGCATTAATTGTGATCAAAATAATCGGGGCGATAACAAATAAGCTAAGCCACAGAACATAAGGAATGAGAAAAAATAATTTACTTTTTTTCATATCTTACTCCTCTCCTTCATATGCCTCTAATCGTTTATCAAATTCAGCTTCACTTTCACCAAAACGCATTACGTGAATATCTTCCGGATCGAAATACACTCCAACTTCCTTGCCAATCTTAGTTGGATTAGTAGAATGAATTAACCACTCATTCTCATCACTATCAATAGCTTTAATCTCAAAGTGATCACCTAAAAACAATTGGCTTTCAACCATAACTCGTAATTTTCCATGTTCAATATCAGTAATATCCAAATCTTCTGGTCTTAAAACAACTTCTACTTTTTCACCAGGTTTTATTCCAGCATCAGCACATTCAAAACGATGATTTCCAAATTCTACTTCGTAATCTTTAATCATTCGACCACTTAAGATATTAGAATCACCAATAAAACGAGCTACAAAATCATTAACTGGCTCATCATAAATATCGACCGGACTTCCGCTTTGTTGAATCTTACCTTCGTTTAATACAAAAATCTCATCACTCATTGCCAAAGCTTCTTCTTGATCGTGAGTAACAAAAATAAATGTAATACCCAACTTTTTTTGAATCTCACGCAGCTCAAACTGCATATCCTTTCTCAAGCGTTTATCAAGAGCAGACAAAGACTCATCTAAAAGCAAAACTTTTGGTTGGTTTACTATTGCTCGTGCAATAGCTACTCGTTGCTGTTGTCCACCACTTAATTCAGAAATTTCTCTATTTGCGAATCCGTCTAATTGAACCATGTGGAGAGCTTCTTTAACTGCCATTTTTATTTCTTGCTTATCTTTTTTCTTAATTTGTAAGCCAAAAGCCACATTTTCAAAGACATTCATATGTGGAAATAAAGCATAATTTTGAAAAACAGTATTAATTTTTCGCTTAGATGAATCAAGGTTAGTAATATCATCTCCGTCAAAAAAGACTTTTCCGCTCGTAGGTTCACTAAATCCGGCAATTATTCTCAAAATAGTCGTTTTTCCTGATCCTGATGGTCCCAGTAATGAATAAAATTTTCCAGATTCAATTGTTAAATTAATATCCTTTAACGCTACAAAACCATCATCATATTCTTTGCGTACATGATTTAACTTAATAATATCGCTCAACTTTTTTCACCATCTCATCAAAAAAGCTACAAGCCGTTACTTGTAGCTCTTTCCTAATCTTTCTCTTTTCCAATAATTCTTACTTCAGTTTGTAAATCAACATCAAAATCTTTTTTGATTGTTTTTTGAATCAAATGAATTAAATCTAGGTAATCAGTAGCTGTAGCACCGCCCACATTAACAATAAAACCTGCATGTTTCATTGAGTCTTCAGCGCCGCCAATTCTTTTACCTTGAAGCCCTGCTTTAATAATCATTGGTCCCACAAAGTGGCCAGCTGGACGTTTAAATACACTACCACAAGATGGATATTCAAGTGGTTGTTTTGCTCTACGTAAGCCATTAAAGTACTCCATTTTTGCTTTAACAGCCCATTTATCGCCAACCTCAAGACCAAAAGTAGCACTTACAACGATGTCTCCAGTTTCTTGAACTAAAGAATGACGATATCCAAATTCCATCTCATCATGAGTATAGGTCTTAAATTCGCCTTCTCTAGTTAAAACACAAACTGACTTAATAACAAATTCAGTTTCCCCACCATAAGCGCCAGCATTCATAAATACTGCACCACCGACACTACCAGGAATACCCGCTGCAAATTCTAATCCACTAAGACCTGCTTCACAGGCTGCCTCAGATGTATCAATAATTCGAGCACCCGCATCTGCAGTAACAGTTGCATTTTCCTTGTTTGCCGTAATTTCATTCATTTTAGTCAAAATTAGAACTAAGCCGGTAATACCACCATCTCTAATAATTAAATTAGATGCATTTCCAATAACAGTTAATGGAATATCATTACTTTTAACTGTATTTACTAATAGCTCTAATTCCTTTAAATTCTTAGGAAAAGCTAGATATTGCGCCGGTCCACCAGTCTTAGTAAAAGTAAAACGGCTTAATGGAATATTTTCTTGAATGTCAATTCCTTGTTGCTTTAAATCCATCAGTTGCATTTTTTATCTCTCTTTTCCTTAAATAAATCATCCCTTTAATCATACCGCATTAAATAGCTAGTTTTCTACCTTAAGTGTTATACTAAAAAGAAAAATAATAAAAATTCGAGGATAAAGATGAACTTTACTGCAATGGACTTTGAAACGGCGAATAATCGCCCAGAAAGTGCATGTTCTCTCGCTCTTGTTATGGTTCGGAATAATGAAATTGTTGATCGCTTTTATACAGTCATTAACCCACAAATGCCTTTTGATGGTCGCAATATAAGAATCCATAGCATTACCGCTGAAGACGTAAAAAATGCACCTACAATGGCTGAGGTGTGGCCAAAAATCAAGAAACTATATCAACCGGGGATGCTAGTTGCTGCTCATAACGCTCGCTTTGATTGCCGAGTAATGGAAAAATCACTAGCACGCTACAATATTCCTGCTCCCCATTACCTTGCAATTGATACTTTAGCAACTAGTAAAGCTTTTGAACCTGATCTACCTAATCATAAATTGGATACAGTTTCAGAAGCTTTAAATATTAATCTTTGGCATCATCATAATGCATTAAGCGATAGTGAAGCATGTGCAGAAATCTTAATTGAAGAAAATAAATGTGTTGGAGATGCTCCAATTAAGAAAATGGTTAAGCGAATTTAAGCTTAACCATTTTTATTATTCAAAATATTTTTTTATCTCTGACAACCAAGTCATATTTCTCTCTCCAACTGGTTTAAATTCAACTATTCTTTTTGTTGAATCCCAGGAATCATCTAGGCGCTTAATCGATAATTCAAGATAATCTTTTGGAAGATCATCAATAATGAATTGTGGCCATTCAATTACTACTAAACCATCTTCAGCCAAATATGCAGGCATATCAATACTTGATAAGTCTCCATCTTCTAATCGATACATGTCCATGTGAAAAAGCGGCATTTTTCCTTCGCGATACTCTCTTACAATTGTAAAAGTCGGACTTTTTACTGGACGTCTTATTCCAAGAACCCTTGCAATTCCTTTAGTTAAAGTTGTTTTTCCTGCACCTAAATCTCCACTTAATAATAAAAGATCATGACCTTGACTAGTTTCGCCAATTGCTTTACCCAGTTTTTGCATTTGTTCATCAGAATTTATCTCTAATGATTCCATGTTATTTCTCCATATTAGCTTGTGCAGCAGTCAAAATAGCTAACAAATATACATCCTCTGTCTTGCATCCACGAGATAAATCATTAATTGGTGCAGCTAGCCCTTGTAATACAGGCCCAATTGCACTAAAGCCACCTAATCGTTCTGCTACCTTATAGGAGATATTACCAGATTGTAATTCTGGAAAAATAAAGACATTTGCATGACCAGCAACGGCAGAGCCTGGTGCTTTTGCTTCACCAACGCGTGGAACAATTGCAGCATCAAATTGCAGTTCACCATCGCAAATTAATTCAGGATACTTTTTATGTACTAAGTCATTTGCTTCTTGAACTTTTGTTACCATTGGCCCTTGTGCTGAACCCTTAGTTGAAAAACTAAGCATTGCAATTTTAGGATCAAGACCAATCATCTCTGCAGTTTTGCTAGACTGGTAAGCAATTTCAGCTAAAGTTTCACTATCTGGATCAATGTTAATGGCACAGTCAGCAAAAATATACTTTTCATCTCCGCGCTCCATAATCATTGCACCTGAGACGCGACCCATTCCCTTTTTAGTCTTAATAATTTGAAGAGCAGGCCGAACAGTATTCGCTGTTGAATGAGTTGCTCCTGAAACCATTCCATCAGCTTTTCCTTCATATACTAGCATTGTGCCAAAGTAAGAAACATCTTGTAAAATTTCTTTTGCTTCTGCTAAAGTATTCTTTCCTTTTCTCAATTCAACAAAATCTTGACACATTTTTTCAAAATCTGGATAAACTGTTGGATTAATAATTTCAATTGATCCTAAATCAGTACTTAACCTTTCAGCAGTTTCAATTACTTCGTCGGGCTTTCCTAATAAAATTGGCTCAACAATATTTTCTTTATCAAGACGGACCGCAGCTCTAATTATCCGTTCATCATTTCCTTCTGGGAAAACAATTACTTTCTTCGATTCTTTTGCTTTTTTCTTAAGTGAGTCAAATACTTTCATTTCAATTGAGCCTTCCTTTTTTATTTATAGATAATATTTTACAATTCTAGATCTTTTTCTCAAAATAAAAACTATGCTAGATCAGATTGACTAACTTCTTGTGGTAGTTGCCAATCAATTGGACTTTCACCAAACTTAATCAAGGCATCATTACATCTAGAAAATGGACGGGATCCAAAAAAACCTCGATCTGCTGAAAAAGGACTTGGATGTGGGGATTTAATAATTACATTTTTTTCTTGATCAATTAAAGGTATTTTGTTTTGGGCAAATCTTCCCCATAAAATAAACACTACTTTTCCTCGATCACTCAAGGCTTTAATAGCCGCATCTGTAATAGTCTCCCAACCTTTTCCCTGATGTCCATTTGCATTACCATATGGTACTGTCAAGACCGCATTCAAAAGCAATACTCCCTGATCAGCCCATTTCTTTAAATATCCGTGATTTACGGGAATTGCACCAACGTCATCATACAATTCCTTATAGATATTTTTTAATGATGGAGGAAGGGATACTCCAGGATTTACACTGAAACTCATCCCCGTGGCCTGGCCCGGATTATGATATGGATCTTGACCCAAAATCACAACTTTAGTGTCCGCAAAAGGTGTTAGTTTAAAAGCAGTAAAAATATGATACATATCTGGGAAAATCTGCTTTGTTTGATATTCTTCTTTTAAAAAATCATGTAATTGATGATATTGCTGGCTTTCAAAAGCTGGAGCCAAAATTTCATCCCAATCGTTGCCAATTAATTTTTTCATATTTATTCTATCCTCTTATACCTCTAAGAAATCCAAGTTCATGATATCATATAGATAAAAGATTGGAGGACTTAAAATGATTAAACTCATTGCAAGTGATATGGACGGCACATTATTAAACAAAAAAATGCAAATTTCATCTGAAAATATTGCTGCTATTAAAGAAGTTCAAGCAAAGGGTGTTGAATTTTTAGTAGCTACAGGAAGAGCTCCTTCTGAATCTCAAGGAATTCTAGCTAAAGCCGGCCTTCATACTGGTTTTATTAATTTAAATGGTGCCATGGTTTTCAATACTGCTGGTAAATTAATCGTAGATGAACCTATTCCCAAAGAACAAAGTATTAAGATTAACCAATTACTTAAAAAATCTGGTTTTTACTTTGAAATTGTGGCTGCTGATAATGTTTATTCTGATTCTCGCTTAAGAAGAATTGCTAATTTTTCTGATCTTCTAGTTAACCTCAATAAAAAACTAACCTTCAAAAAAGCCGTTTCTTTTACTGCTGGTTCTGATGAAATAATGAAAATTAAATATGTTCCCGATTTTAAAACTTTGCTTGAAAAGCCATCATTTGAAGCAATGAAATTCGTTGCTTTCCATCCAGATGGTCCCAAAGTATTTGAACATATTTGCGAAGAAATTAAAAAAATGGGCAACTTAATTGTTACTGCAAGTTCTTCAACTAATATCGAAATTAATAATATTAAAGCTCAAAAGGGTATTGCTTTAATGGACTATGCAAAATTGCAAGGTTATAAGCCAGATGAAGTAATGGCAATCGGTGATAATCTTAACGATGAATCAATGATTAGAATGGCTGGTGTAGGCGTTGCAATGGAAAATGCAGCTCCAGCGATTAAAGAAATCGCTAACTTCATTACTAAAAATAATAATGAAAACGGTGTTGCCTATGCTATTCGACACTTCTGTAAATAAACATAATTTTTCTTAAAGGGCAGATGAAATTATGCGTTATACTGTGCAGCTTACGCAAGGACAAACTTGTGGTCAAATTCCAGTAAAAAATCGACAGGGAGAAATTGTTTATATCTTAAAGGGTAATTTAAATGAATTTAATCAACCAATTATCTTAACTGACATTAATCATAACGAAATTGGACGCCTCTACTTAGATTCTAACCATATTCTAGCTAGTTATAGCGTAGACGTAGTTAATCACTCATTAGTTAAAGTCAAAAAATTAAATAGTCGCTTTACTAATCTATTTTATATTACTCGACTAAATTATTGGGTTGAAGGAAGTCTAAAACAAGGACGATACAGTTTCTATTCTGGAATAAAAAAAGTGGCTAATGTTTATTCACTAGTCACCGATACAGGTCTCACTTGGACTTGTGATATATCACGTCCAGAAGATGTGCCCTTTATTATTTTGATTAGCTTATTATTTACCCAATGGCATACTAAGCCTTTACTTTTACCCACTTTTAATTTTCAAAACAGGATTAGTGCTCCTTCTTAATCAAATTTCAAATAATAGTGCGAAAAATCGAAAACTTGATGTTGGGAAGAACAAAGCTGATTTTGAAAATCTATTAATTCAATAATTATTACTAAGTCTTCTAATAAACAGCTAAAGTCCTCATTACATTCATGACTAATCCAAAAACAAATTCGGTCATATAGTATATTGGCTAGCTGTTTAACAATAAGTTCGGAAAAACTGCCTCTTTTATGAGCATAAGATCGAATATACTGAAAAAAATGTTCTCTCATTTTTTCACACATACAATCTTTTTCACTCAAATGGTATGCGTTATAAAAATATTGTTTATGCTTTTGAATGTAACCACATAAATTATGAAGGAGCTGTTTTAAACTGCTCCCTTTTTCTTTACGCAACTTTCTTAATTCTGATAGAATGCAAGCTTCGATACAATTATTTATTTTTCCGTAACGTAAATAAAAAGTTTTTCTACTAATTTTCGCTTCAATACAGAGTTTAGAGATATTTACTTTTTTTACATCAGATTGAGATAACATATCATGTAAAGCTACTTGAATTCTTTCCATCTCCGCTAACATGGTATATAATTTTTCCTTTCTAAAATACTAATGGATCCCAGTCTTTAAGCAGTTTTTTACTTTATCAGGTTTTAAAATTATACGCAATAGCAATAATGTATATAGTGTTATTTTTAAATATTTCTTTAAATTTAAGCAAAAAAATAGAATCAATTCATAATTGAATTGATTCTATTTTATTTTTTAACCTACTTTTTTGATCATATGATCATATATTCTATCTCCAATCGTCATAGTAGATGTTGTCTTGAATCCTATATAGTCATATAAACGGGCAGCTCTAGGATTATCTTGATCCACATTTAAGCTAACTTTTTTGTATCCATTCTGCTTTGCAATCTCAGGTGCAAGCTTAATTAGTTTTTGAGCAATCCCTTCTCCCCAATGTTTTGGAGAAACAGCAATTGCATCTAAATACCACTCATGTGGCAAGGCTTCTTTATCAGAAAATACAATCGTATCTAGTGGCAAGCCAACTTTTGGATAAGCACTCTTTAATGAAATATCGATTAAGTTTTGATCATCATAACCATACATTACAATCAAACCAATTGGCCGATCCATTTCATCAGTTTCAACCCACATTCGATTATGAGAATAACGATAATGAGAAGAATAAAAACCATGCTTCATTAAATCATAAAATTGACTTTCTGGAAGTGCTTTAATAGTATTCATATCCATCTCATCAAAGATTTGTTTCAAAATTGGATAAACTAAGGGAAAATCAGTTAATTTTGCCTTTCTAATCATTTATAATTCACCTACTAAATCCCATACTTACGATGAATTTCACGGTCTTGATCACGCTTTTTAATAGTTTGACGTTTATCATATTGCTTCTTACCTTGTCCTACACCAATTAAAACCTTGGCAAATCCATGCTTTAAATAGACTTTTAAAGGAATAATAGCCATTCCCTGTTGAGCTTGAATTCCAGCTAGACGAGCAATTTCTTTCTTATGAAGCAACAAGCGCCGTGATCGTAAAGGATCATGATTATAGCGATTACCTTCTTTATATTCACTAATATGAACATTTTCTAAAAAAGCAGATCCATTAATAATTTGAACATATCCGTCCCGCAAATTAATTCTACGTGCACGAATTGATTTAATCTCAGTTCCAGTTAACGCAATTCCGGCTTCAAGAGTTTCTTTAATAAAATAATCATGACTTGCTTTTTTATTTTGAGCAATCAAATTATCTGCTTTTTGTTTCATCGTTTTCTTCCTAATTATTTTTTATTAGACTTGACAGCTGTTGTTTTACGATGACGAATCTTAAAATTATGGCCATTATTTATGTGAGAAGTGTTGTTATTTCTCTTATTTCCACCATTTTTACGTCCTTTATCAAAGCTACGTTTTCCACGATTATTACTTCTTTGAGGACGTTTTGGTGCATTCGGATCATAAATTTCAAAGTCTAACTGATGTTGCTCCACATCAGCTCTAATCAACTTAACTTTAATTGGCATTCCAATCTTAAATTGTTTATGTGAATTACGTCCAGTTAAAGTTAATGATTTTTCATCAAAATTATAATAATCATCATTCAAATTAGAAATATGAATCAAACCCTCAACAGTATTCGGTAATTGAATAAACATACCGAAACTAGTTACTGAAGAAACAATGGCATCAAAAGTTTGACCTACCTTATCAGCCATAAATTCAGTCATCTTCAAATCGTTGACACTACGTTCAGTATCAATTGATTTTCTTTCTTGAGTTGAAGTTTGTTCTGCAACATCAGGAAGTTGTGACTTAAAGTGCTTTTGTACACCTTCATCCATATTTTGATCAGCATATTCGTGAATCATTCTGTGAACCATCAAATCAGAATAACGACGAATTGGTGAAGTAAAGTGAGTATAGTACTTAGCAGCCAAGCCAAAGTGACCAAGGGGTTCTGGAGAATAATGTGCTTGCTTCAAACTACGAAGCATCATCATTTGAACAACAGCTTCCTCTGGAGTTCCTTCAGTTTTGGCAACAATCTTTTGTAAATCCTTTGGCTTTACATCATTTGGATCTGTTTTTACATTTAAGCCAAATGCGCTAACAAATTCAAAGAATGATTGCATTTTTTCTTGATCGGGAGTCTCATGAACACGATAAAGAAATGGTGCATGTTTCTTATAGTAGTCTTCCGCAACAGTTTCATTGGCCATTAACATGAACGATTCAATCATTTTTTCTGCTGTTCCACGTTCATGAAGAACAATGTCAGTTGGCTTACCCTTATCATCAACTATAATTTTTGCTTCTGGTTCTTCAAAATCAATTGCTCCACGTTGATGACGTTTCTTATACAAAATATTATGTAGATCTGCCATTTCATGAAGCATCGGAGCTGCATCAGAATACTTTTGTTCTAATTTTTCATGATTATTTGGATCAAGAACCTTATTAACATTATTATATGTTAAACGTCCGTGAGACTTCATTACCGACGGATAAATACGGTAGCCAACACGTTTACCTTCTGGCGTAATTTCCATATCACAGGAAAGTACTAAACGTTCTACACCTTCATTCAGTGAACAAATACCATTTGATAATCTAAATGGCAACATTGGAATAACGCGGTCAACTAAATAAGTACTATTTCCTCGTGCAAGGGCTTCCTTATCTAATGGAGTCCCTTCTTTTACATAGTGAGAAACATCTGCAATGTGCACACCTAAATGGTAATTTCCATTAGGTAATTTCCAAACTACAACAGCATCATCAAAGTCTTTTGAATCATCCCCATCAATTGTTACTGCAGGTTGATCAGTAATATCTACACGCTTAGCCTTTTCTTCTTCAGTAACATGGTCAGGAATACTATTTGCCTGGTCCATAGCTTCTTCTGGCCAATCAGTACGTATATCATTATCAACAACAATTGACATAATATCTACGCCAGGATCATTCTTATTACCAATTGTGAGAAGAGCTACACCTTGCATCTCATCAGGTTGATCTTCATCAGGATACTTAGTAATAGAAACTTTAACCATATCGCCCATTTGGGGCTTAACACCATTATCAGTGATATTAATTTTATACTTCTTTAATTTACGATTTTCACTAACGACATATCCATAAAAGCCACTAGATTTTACAAGCTCATCAGAATAAGGATGAAATTCTCCAACTAAGGTTTCGACACCACGTTCCGTAATTTCTTCAATTTGACCTTCTGGTCCTTTGCCATTCCATGGGTTAGCACCAGCAATAATCTTTACCTTAACATGATCTCCATCAATAGCGAACTTAGTATTATGTTTATCAATAAAAGCATCTTCCATACTTTCATCATCAAATCTAACAAAACCAAATCCTTTATCATTTGCTTTAAAAGTACCTTCAGCAACTGTATTTAACTGATTCAATTGATACTTTCCCTGACCATCAGTTACGATTTTTTTACTATGCTCTAAAAAAGTTAGAGCCTTAACAAGATCTGGAAAGTTTAATCTTTGATTGCGACTTAAATCATTTTCAAGTTGATCTACATCATATTGTTCTTGAGGATTATGTCTAAATGTTTCATAAACATCAGCTAAAACTCGTTCATTTTGTGTCATTTTTTAATTTGCCTCAATTTCTTTATAAGATAGTTAAGCTAAAAGAAATTAAAAAAAGCCCTCCCTACATCGGAAGGCTTTTTTTACTTGGATGAAAGTACTGCCAAGATTAAAGCAAGAGCAAAAAAGAGAACCAATAAAACTGCGGTAATCCTTTCCATTAATGCTTCAAATCCACGCTTCTTTGTCTGGCCGCTAAATACTGCACCGCCAGACAATGCGTTTAAGGCATCTTGTTGCTTTTGCGGCTGCATCAATGTAGCAATAATAATTAAAAAGCTAACAATGATGAGTAGCGTCATGACGATATTATACAAAGCGCTGCCTCCATTACCTAAATTTCTTACTGTAATGATTTTACCATATTTAACTAGCTAATGCTAAAAGAAAAAGGGAGTCACCTAAAGCAACGTCCCCTTTTCCTTATGTTTTAATCAATAATTAAATTAAAATTGTTTGTGTAAGTTGTAGAAACTGTGGATTCCCTTGTATTGAGCAGTTGAACCTAGAGCTTCTTCAATTCTCATTAATTGGTTATACTTAGCAATTCTGTCAGTTCTTGACATTGAACCAGTCTTAATTTGACCAGCATTAGTTGCAACAACTAAATCAGCAATTGTAGTATCTTCAGTTTCACCAGAACGGTGAGAAACAACAGCAGTGTAACTTGCTTCTTTAGCCATTTCGATAGCTTCAAAAGTTTCAGTTAAAGTACCAATTTGGTTAACCTTAATTAAGATTGAGTTAGCAACACCCATCTTGATACCTTTTTCAAGGTAACTAGTGTTAGTAACAAATAAATCATCACCAACAATTTGTACCTTGTCGCCTAAACGTTCAGTAAAGGTCTTCCAACCTTCCCAATCGTTTTCATCCAAAGGATCTTCAACAGAAATAACTGGGTATTTATCAACTAAATCTTCAATAAGTGAAGTCCATTCTTCAGCAGTGTATTCACGACCGTCTGCAACAGTTACATATTTCTTAGTATCCTTGTTGTAGAATTCAGAAGCAGCACAGTCAAAGGCAATAGAAATGTCTTGCCCCGGTTTATAGCCAGCTCGTTGAATAGCTTCCACTAAAATTTCAAATGGTTCTTCATTGTTCTTCAAGTTAGGTGCAAAACCACCTTCATCCCCTACAGCAGTTGATTCGCCGCGTTCTTGAAGCAAGCTCTTCAAAGTATGGAAAGTTTCTGCTCCCATACGAACAGCTTCATGAAGTGACTTAGCACCAACTGGCATAATCATGAATTCTTGAATATCAACATTGTTATCTGCATGTTTACCACCATTGATAACGTTCATCATTGGAGTTGGTAAAACATGAGCATTTGGTCCACCTAAGTATTCGTATAAAGGTAATCCTAATTCATCAGCAGCAGCGCGAGCACTTGCCAATGAAACAGATAACATAGCGTTAGCACCTAAACGACCTTTATTTGGAGTACCGTCAAGATCGATCATAGTTTGATCAATTAAACGTTGATCAGTAACGTCTAAACCGATGACAGCTTTAGCAATTTCACCGTTAACATTTTCAACAGCAGTTAAAACGCCTTGACCACCAAAGCGAGATTTGTCACCATCACGTAATTCTACGGCTTCATGTTCACCAGTAGATGCACCAGATGGAACAATAGCACGACCAAAGCCGCCTAATTCAGTATAAACTTCTGCTTCAACAGTTGGATTACCACGAGAGTCAAGAACTTCACGTGCGTGAATATCAG
>CANRQR010000003.1 GCA_947641735.1 uncultured Lactobacillus sp. | reverse complement strand
AATGGTCGTGTTATTAAGACACGTTATACTTCACCACATAGAGTTGACTATGAAAATGCACCAATCACTGCCTTATTCTGGATTATGAAGGATGGTTCTTTGCCACCAATCTTAAAGGTTGATGATCCAGTTCTAGCAACTACCATGGGACTTACTTTAGCAACTAAGAGAACTAGTGCTGAAAACTTACCAAAGGGCTTTGACATGAATACTTTGGTAATTGAACCATTTGCGGATCCATTCCGTGCTTACCCAGTATCTGGTGACTACTCAGACTTTAAGGAATTATTTACTAAGCGTGGAGCTTCTTGTTACATTCTGAATACTGATGCATTCATGGGTAAGGATATTCCAAAGGAAGTAACTAAGAAGCTAGTTGAAGATCTTGCTAACGACACTATCAAAGACAGTGACTGGAAGCAATTCGGTAACTTCAAGGGTGTATCTTACTTGCCAATTGAAGGCTACGAAGTTCACTTAGATGACCCTGAATATCAAAAGACTTTGGCTAAGAGAATGCAAGATCGGTTAGACTGGTTGAATAAGTATGATGAAGAACACCCTACTCAACCAATTCAAGAAGAAGCTAAGAAGACCTTGGAAGGTATTATTAAGGAATTAAATTAGTTAAACATAGTTAGAAATCCTCTTAAAAATTTTTATATTTGAACACTAAAAAGGCATCCCTTTTGGGATGCCTTTTTGTTAGCCATTAACTTGCCCTACTCTTTAAGTTCTCCTTCGGCTTGAAGCTTCTTTTTGATATCTTCAAATTTCTTAGGAGGGATGCGAGTAATATGTTGTCTTCTTTGATTTCCTAGAATCAATGGAACACGTTCAATGACTGTATCTGCATAATCTAAGCCAAACCATGAAGCAGGGTTTGAGGAAAGATTTTGAAGCCATACACGGGCTTCAACTAAGAATTTTTCATAACTTCTAAGTTGTGTTTGTGGACTAATTACATCGTTAACGATAACGAATGAGAAGTCACCAACATCTCTACCAGGAGTAGTAGTGTACTCTTGTGGTTGAGATTCAATAGTTCCATCTGCAATCAAGTCATGAACAATTTGACGCAAGTAAACATTCACACTAGTTTGCTGCTTAAAACCAAGGAAGAGCTGAACGTTAATAACATTCTTTGTACCATAAGTGTTAACAGCATATTCAGCAGTGAATGGTTCATTAGTTACGTTAACTGTTACAAACCAATATGCTCGTGCTCGCTTAGGACGTTTATCTAAGATAGAATAGAGAATTTCTCTCTTAATAAACTTATTGTATTTAACTTTTGCCATATAGACTAAGTTAGTTGCAAAAGTAGGATAATCTTCGTCGTGACTTAAGTTCGTCAACATATCAACGTATTCATCAAGACGGACATAAGCGTTACGTGATTCACGCTTGTCTCTAATTTTATTACCATAGTACCAAACGTACATAATGATACCGATGAATCCGGCAATAACTAGTGAAACGTAACCACCGTGCATGAATTTACTCAAGCTGGCTAACATAAACATTACGTCTAAAAAGCCAAAGAAAATTAAGAAGAGCCAATTCCAAATAGTATGAACGCCCTTCATTGCCAACCATTCATAGAGCAGAATTGTTGTCATTAACATTGAAATGGTAATTGACAAACCATAAGCTGCTTCCATGTGAGCTGAGGTTTGGAAGCAAAGAACAATTGCAATAGTCGCTGCACAAATCATTTTATTAACTGAAGGAATATAAATCTGTCCCTTTTTAGTGGAAGGATACATAATATTCATTCTTGGTAAAAATTTCAAACCACTGGCTTCAGCTACTAAAGTAAATGAACCAGTAATCAAAGCTTGTGAAGCAATAACAGCTGCAATAGTTGCTAAAACAATCGCAGCTAAACGAATGTTTTGTGGAATAATTTCAAAGAATGGGTTGAAATCACCATTTCCCGCATTGTAGTTAGGATTGTTTAAAATCCAAACACCTTGACCAAAGTAGTTAAGTGACAAACAAACAAAGACATATGGCCAGGAACCAATAATGTTTCCTTTACCAACGTGACCAACGTCTGAATACAAAGCTTCAGCACCAGTAGTAGCAAGGAAGATAGAACCTAAAATAAAGATTCCAGCTTTGTTGTAAGGACTGAATAAAAGTTTAATTGCGTAGTATGGATTAAGAGCTTGTAAAATTGAAAGATCCCCCATCATATTCATTAATCCAATTACACCTAAGAAGGTGAACCAGATAAACATGATTGGACCAAAAGCCTTACCGATAATACTTGTCCCCATTCTTTGAATTGAGAACAAAAGTAAAAGAATTACTACTGTAATCGCAATAACAGTTCCTTGAGTAGAAACTGGAACGTTACCATGACCAAATTCAATTCCTTTTAATCCTTCAATCGCAGTTGTAACAGTAACTGCGGGAGTTAAAGTACCATCAGCTAAAATTGCTGCACCACCAATCAAAGCAGGAAGGACAAGCCATTTTGCTCGTTTCCGGACCAAAGTATAGAGGGCAAAAATACCACCTTCACCATGGTTAGTAGCTTTTAAGGCAATAAAGACAGTTTGCAAAGTTGTTAACAGGGTAACTGTCCAAAGTACTAAGGAAATAGAACCTACAATAAAGTCGCGATTTACGTTCGCAATTCCGCCGTTTCCGGCAACAATTGATTTCATAACATATAGCGGACTTGTTCCGATATCTCCGTAGACAATACCAATAGCAATCAGTAAGCCTGCGGCTGATATATTTTTCCGTGTTTTTTCATTCATTATTATATTCTCCCAATAAATAGCCAAATAGCTAAATATTCAATAACGTAAAAAAGAATGCCGAAAAGACATTCTTTTTTTAAACATATCTATTTTCATCTATTTGCGCAAGAGTTGCAAGTATCTGCAGGCGATTAATTAAAAATATTTATTTCAATTTAGTTCTTTGAATTGATTTAATATTTTGTGAGCCTAGGATTAATGGAACTCGTTCAACTACTGTATCAGCATATTCTAATCCAAACCAAACAGCAGGATTAGAAGATAAATTTTGAAGCCAGACACGACTTTCAACTAACCACTTTTCATAAGTATTTAATTGAGTTTGTGGACTAATCACATCATTTACAATTACAAATTTAAAATCTCCAACGTCACGACCGGGAGTCGTGGTGTATTCTTGTGGCTGAGATTCGATTGTACCATCTTTAATTAGCTCGTGAACTATTTGTCGTAGATAAACATTAACTTTTTGCTGTTGTTTAAAACCTAAATATAGTTGAACGTTAATCACGTTTTTTGTGCCGTAAGTATTAATTGCATATTCGGCGGTAAAGGGTTCGTTAGTTACATTAACAGTGACAAACCAATATGCATGGGCCCGTTTTGGACGTTTGTCTAAAATTGAGTAGAGTATATCGCGCTTGATAAACTTATTGTACTTAACCTTAGCCATATAAACTAAATTTGTCGCGTATAAAGGCACACTATCATCATGACTTAAATTACTTAGCATGGAAGTGTATTCGTCTAAACGCACGTAAGCATTTTTAGCTTCGCGTCTATCACGAACTTTGTTACCAAAATACCAAATATACATAATTGCACCGATAAAGGCAGCAATAATTACTGTTACATAACCGCCATGTAAAAACTTAGCTAAACTGGAAATTAAAAACATACTTTCAATTGCACCGAACAAAAACAGAAAAACTAAGCGTAACAAGATGTTAACTTTTTTTAGAGATAGGTACTCAAAAAGTAATATTGTCGTCATTAGCATGGTAACAGTAATTGCTAACCCGTAAGCTGCCTCCATGTGTTCTGATGTCTTAAATAAAAAGACAATTCCGATTGTAGCAGCGCAAAGCATTTTATTAATAGAAGGGATGAAGATCTGGCCTTGTTCAGTTGAGGGATAAATAATCTTCATCCTTGGTAAAAATTTTAAGCCACTTGCTTCTGAAACTAATGTAAAAGATCCAGTAATTAAAGCCTGAGAAGCGATAATGGCTGCTAAGGTAGCTAAAATGATGGCAAAAAATTTCCACTGACTTGGAAGAGCTTCAAAGAAAGGATTAAAGTCGGTATTACCAGCATGGTAGTTAGGATTTTCTAAAATCCATACTCCTTGACCAAGATAGTTCAAGGCTAGACAAATAAAGACGTAAGGCCAAGAAGTCATGATATTGCCTTTTCCTACGTGGCCTACGTCTGAATAAAGTGCTTCTGCCCCTGTAGTTGCTAAAAAGACAGCTCCTAGGATTAAGCCACCAACCTTATTTGCTGGGCTAAACAAAATTTTGACTGCTAACACAGGGTTGAGAGCCTCAAGGAGCGACAAGTCATGACTTAGGTTCATAGCACCAGTTAAACCTAAAAAAGTAAACCAGATAAGCATAATTGGCCCAAAAGTTTTTCCAATTATACTAGTTCCCATTCTTTGGATGGAAAATAAAAATAAAAGAATGATGATGGTAATAATAAGAACACTGTTTTGATTAGGAACGGGAATATCATTGCCAAATCTCATGTTTTTAAGACCTTCAATTGCTGTCGTGACAGTAACTGCAGGTGTCAGTGTGCCGTCTGCAAGCAAGGCAGCTCCACCAATTAAAGCAGGAAGAACTAACCATTTGGCCTTTTTTCTAACCAAAGCATAAAGTGAAAAAATACCACCCTCACCATGGTTAGTCGCTTTAAGAGCAATTAGAACATACTTAACTGTTGTTAAAAGAGTTATTGTCCAAAGAATAAGAGAGATAGATCCGACTATATATTCTCTGTTAACACTAGCAATTCCTCCATTTTCATTCACAATTGCCTTCATAACATAGAGAGGACTTGTACCAATATCGCCATAGACGATTCCAATTGAAACTAAAAGGCCAGCTAGAGTGACCTTTTTTCGTACACCATTATTCATATTAAAATTTCCTAATAAAATAAAACGTAATGACATTTTAGATAAATAAAAAAGAATGTATTAAAACAATACATTCTTTTTTACTAGCACTATTTTGTTCCTTTAGGATTCAATATGCAACTAATAATTTGTGATTTTTTTATGAAAGAGTTTGTTTAATCTCGTTACGACGATCAGTGTACCATTTTTCCCAATCTTCGTAAGTCTTCATGTTTTGTGGATCTACGCCAGTTTGTTTTTGGATGTTGTTAAGCATATCCATAAAACGGTCTCCATGAATATTTAAAACATGTTTAACCAAGTTGCGACGGCTGAAAGCCATATTGTTAGTTAAGTATGTATTAATTTCGATAACATCATGATTACCATCATAAACATCCATAATTTCAAGATCGCTTTCGTCAAATTTTGAAATATAGAAGTTAGCAAATGTCTTTAAGTAATCTGGTTGTTCTTTAAATTCAGTAGCTGGCATTTCTACACGATTTGCCTCTGGCATAACTACTTCAAATTCTTCTTTTTCTTGAGTTTCTTCGGTGTTCTTCTTGTCTTCAGTCAAAGTTAAGAGCTCCTTTACTGTCTAGCTGTACAAAAATTCAATATAATCTTACATTGAATTACAATCAAAAGCAAATTTTATAGGGCTTATTTAAAGTTTTCTACATCTTGTTTGGTGTAAGAATCAATTGTAGTATGACCACTATTAGCAGCTGATCTCATGAAGTTAACTACTTTTTGATCAGACCATGAACTAGTATCAACGCCAATTGAACTTAGTTGATTACGGGTTTGAGAAATTACTCTACCAGTAACTGTTTGACCGTTAATCATCATACTATCATTACTTGAAGTTGATGAAGAATTAGTATTTGAATTGTTATTATTAGCTGTAGTGTTGCTGCTTGAGCTTGTTGCGCTAGATTTTTGACTTGCAGCATTGTTGTCTTGAGAGTTTGAGCTATTTGAATTACTTGAACTCTTGTTAGAGTTAGAACTAGTGTTGTTAGTATTACTACTGTTTGATGAGCTAGATTTTGAGTTAGAACTTTGCTTGTTTGAAGTAGTAGCTTCATCGTCATCATTAGCATCTAGGTTTTCAGTGTCAATGTCATCGTTAACATTTTCGCTGTTTAATTTTGCATTAGCAACTTTACGTAAATGTTTAACGTTCTTCTTTACCTTCTTATAATACTTACTATTAATGTAAGGTAAGTCTAAAATTTGATCACAAGATTCGACTGCTGCTTGGTAGTCCCCGTCTCTGTAGCTTAGTTTAGCCTTCTTGTACAAAGGATTAATATCATTAGTGATATGATCTTGAACCTTGTCGATTGTCTTGTAGAGTTTAGAAGCTTGCTTAGTCATTACTGAGTAGCCATTGGTCTTGTTGGCTGCTTTATCTAATTCACCTAAGGCATCTTTAAATTCATATTCTCTAATTTCTTCTTGAGCATCCTTCATGTCGCCAGCTTGATCTGCATAAGCTTTTGATTCAGAAGTGGATTTTACATCATGTGCATCTTCAAATTTTTCTTCAGCTGTTTCATATTTTTGACTAGAAGCAGCATCTTTTCCTTGATTCATATAGGTGGTGTACTTGTCGGAACCACTATTAGATGAATTATTTGATGATGTGTTTGAACATCCAACTGCTAAAAAGGTAATGAAGAATGCCGTAATGGCAACTCCGAGTTTTGATCGTTTCATCATTTTTTCCTCCTATAAAAATGAATTTATCTTACTTAAATTATACCAAATTCACGTATGAAAAATTTGTTGAAAAAGTGGCACAATTTTTTGAGATAAATCGTTAGTAATAGTGTAAGGCAATTCACCGGTGCTGACTTACAAAAATTAATTATCAGTTTGACTATTTAGAGGTATAAAAATGGAATTTATTTTAAAGGATTAATCAGTTCAATTTACTTTTGCAGGTGAAAAATATAGCAATGGTAAGAAAAGTAGAATTTTAAAAAATGTTAAGAAGCAAGCTAGTGCTGAAGAAGTAATGAAAGTAGGAAATGCCTTATCTAAGTTGCAGAAAGATGATGGTATTAAAACTGCTAGACTAATTTCATATTCAGATATTCAAGCTTAAGAAAAACACATAAATAAAGAAAAATTTAGGAGAATAAAAAATGACTACTACTAAAACATTAAGACTTACATTTAAAAACGCTAAAAATAAGAAAGTAAATCTATCTTTACCGGATGCAGCAGAAAACTTGACTGAAAATGAAGTTAAGGATGCTATGAACGAAATGTGTGAAGCTAACTTATTTGTAAAGGAAGAAGTTGATCAATATCAGGCTCCTTTATCTGCTCAATATGTTGAACGTACAGTTACTTCTGTGTTTGATGATAGTGAAAAGAATTAGGACGATGTTTTTTGAGATAAGAAACTTGATTAAGTTATTAAATAAACTCTTAAAAGGGTAATGTTTCGGCATTACTCTTTTTATTTTGAGATGAAAGTATGTAATTTATGTTACTTTTTTATTTCAGAATGTTTGTTCGGTTGTATCTGGCAACTTGCCAAACTACAATAAAGGGTGTATGTAAATTGGAGGGAGTTTAAGTGATGAAAAAACGAACATTCACTGGTATTGCTACCGCGGCACTTATAACCACTGCCGGTATATCAGTTACCAACAACCTTAAACCAGATAATCCTTTAAAAACTGGTGAAGGTACTGTTCAAGCTGCAACCTATAAACAAGAATTTTTAAATAAAGCTATTCCAGCTGCTACGACTGCATCATCTAAGTATGGTACTTATACTTCAGTTATGCTTGCTCAAGCAACAGTTGAATCAGCTTGGGACCAATCAGGTCTGTCACAAGAACCTAATAATAACTTATTTGGTATTAAGGGTTCTTACAATGGTCAATCTGTAAACATGAATACTGGCGAATACGGTAATGGGGGTTACTACACTACTAATGCCGGATTCAGAAAGTATCCATCGTATACTGAATCATTTGAAGATAATGGTGCTTTATTACGTAACCAAATGGGTAACTATTACTCTGGTACTTGGGTAGAAAACTCAAATAACTATGCTCAAGCAACTCAAAATGGTTTACAAGGTAAATACGCTACTGATCCAAATTATGCTAAGACGCTTAATAGTGTGATTGCAACTAATGGTTTTGACAAATACGATCCCGTTACCCAAGTTGTTAACGAAAACCGTACAGTTGCACAAACAACGCCAATTACGAGTGCACCAGTTGATCCTAGTGTTGGTACACAAGTAGATACTGCAAGAGTTGGTCAAAACGTAAATGTTACTAAGTATATTACTTATAACAATGGTGTAAAACGTGCATTTATTGGTAATGGCTGGATTAATGCACTTGCATTTAGCCCAATTACTAATAACACTACTGCTAACAATGCCACTGCTAATACTAATAATAGTAATAAGCAAACTACAACTACTAACAACCAAGCTAGCCAACCAGTTAAGACTACAGTAGTGCAAACTCAACAAGCTAAGAGTCAAGCTCCTGCAGCTCCAGTTAAAGCAGCCACTGTTGAAACAAAGAAAGTTGCAGAAGTTAAAACTCCAGCCCAAACTACGACTTTGAATGTTAAAGCTGAAACTAAGGCAGCTCAGCCAGTTAAACAATTAGCTACTTCATTAGCAGCAGCTTCAGTTAAGAAAGAAGAAGTTAAAAAAGAGGCTGTTAAGGCTGAACCAGCTAAGACTACGCCTGTAAAAGTTGAAGCTCCTAAAGCTGAAAATAAAGAAACTAACTCTGCACCAGTAGTTAAAACTCCTGAAGTTAAGACTACTAATACAGTTAAAAATGCTGAAACTGTAAAGAAAGAAACCACTCCAGTTGTTAAGGTAGCTGAAGTTAAGAAAGCTGAAGCCCCAGTAGTAAAACCAGCTAAAACTGTAAAGAAGGAAACCACTCCAGTTGTTAAGGTGGCTGAAGTTAAGAAAGCTGAAGCCCCAGTAGTAAAACCAGTTGAAACTGTAAAGAAAGAAACTACTCCAGCTGTTAAGACTACTCCCGTAGAAGAATCAGCTAAAGTAGTTGAAGCTCCAGTAGTAAAACCTAAGAAGGTTGAAGTTAAAGAAGTTAAGACCACTCCAGTAACTATTAGTGCTAAAACTGTTGTAAAGCCAACTGCTTCAGTTGAAAATGTTGCACCAGTACAAAGTTACCAAAGTGCTGTATCTACTGCAGCTGCAAATAATAGCTATGGTACTCAATGGATTAGTACTAATACTGCTCCAAAGGCTGCTTCTACTGTTTTGGTTAAAGTAACTAAGACTACCCAAGTTTTATCAGCTCCAAATGGTCAAAAATTAAACCAACAAGTTGAAGCTGGTAGTGCATTTGTAGTTATAGCTTCAAAATATGCTAACGGAAACTTATATTATGAAATTAGTAATGGTAAATGGATTATGGCAAAATATACTACTCAAGAAGCACAAATCACTGCAAAATCTGGTGTATTAACTATTAATTCTAAACCAGACTACGGTGTAGCAGTATGGCGTGTTCCAGGCCAAGATCAAATTTCAGGTAAGTTCTTGAAAGATGGTTCAAGTTGGAGATATTTCCGTGTAGCTAATGTTAACGGACAAACTTGGTACGACCTTGGTGGAAATCAATGGATATCTGCCAAGTCAGTACTAGTTCGTTAATTTATAAAAGATTAGATTGTTTCATTAAAATTTTTTGGAGGAGAAAGTTTTTTAATGCGTTCAACAAATAAGAAATTTATTAGTGCATTAGCTTGTGCTAGTGCTATGACAGCTTTAGCAATTATTGATCCTGTGGGAGTTACTAAAACTCATCAAGTAGCACAAGCCGCAACTGATACTGTACCTGCAAAATCTGCTGGTGTAGATGTTTCGAGTTGGCAAGGCAAGGACTTAACTCAACAAGCTAAGTCAGGGGCTCAATTTGCTGTAGTGAAGGTATCTGAAGGTACAAATTATCAAAACCCTAGAGCTCAAAGTCAAGTTAACAGTGCTGAACAAAATAATATGATGCCAATGGGCTATCACTATACTCACTTTGGTGATAACAGTAATCAAGCCGTTCAAGAAGGAAATTATGCAGTTAATTCTGCAAAATCTGCTGGATTACAACAGGGATCGTATTTAGCAGCTGATTGGGAACAAGATCCTAATAACAAGACTACTGGTAGTATCGAAGATAATACTAATGCAATTACTAGTTTTATGGATACTGTTCACAATGGTGGATATAATCCAATGCTATATTCTAGTGAGTCGCTATTAAAGAATAAGGTAGATACTAATAAGATCACTGAAAAATATCCAAATTCATTATGGGTAGCTAAGTACAAAACTAATGGTCGTGAAGATAATCCTGACTACAATTACTTCCCATCAATGGATAATGTAGCTATTTGGCAATATACGCAAAATTGGCGTGGCCAAAATGTTGACGGAAATGTTAATGTAGTTCCTCTTTCAAATAAGACTACTGCTGATAATAACGACACCTCAACTAACGCTGCTAATACCAATAATTCCAATGCTAATAACGGTCAAAGCAGTAGTCAAGCACCTGCAAATCCAATTATTAACAATAGTAATGCTACTGCTAAGCCAAATAATAATAACAGTACACAACCAGCACAACCAACTGAAACTAAGCCAGCAGAAAAGCCAAGTACAACCACTAACGTAAACAGTGACTGGACTAAGCAAAACGGTGTCTTTGTAACTGGCGGAGCAATTAACTTAAGAACTGGTGCAAGCACTGATAGCAAAGTCATTACTCAATTACCAGCAAACTCAGAAGTTAAATACGATGCTTACCGTACCATTGGTCAATACACATGGTTAAGACAACCACGTGCAAACAACGAATACGGCTACTTAGTAGGACGTAATAATGGTCAAGCATGGGGAACATTCAAAGAAGGTTCAGCAACCACTGCTAAGCCAGCCGAAACTAAACCTGCTAATAAACCAGCACAACCAACTGAAACTAAGCCAGCAGAAAAGCCAAGTACAACCACTAACGTAAACAGTGACTGGACTAAGCAAAACGGTGTCTTTGTAACTGGCGGAGCAATTAACTTAAGAACTGGTGCAAGCACTGATAGCAAAGTCATTACTCAATTACCAGCAAACTCAGAAGTTAAATACGATGCTTACCGTACCATTGGTCAATACACATGGTTAAGACAACCACGTGCAAACAACGAATACGGCTACTTAGTAGGACGTAATAATGGTCAAGCATGGGGAACATTCAAAGAAGGTTCAGCAACCACTGCTAAGCCAGCCGAAACTAAACCTGCTAATAAACCAGCACAACCAACTGAAACTAAGCCAGTAGAAAAGCCAAGTACAAACACTAATGCAAACAGCGACTGGACTAAGCAAAACGGCGTCTTTGTAACTGGCGGAGCAATTAACTTGAGAACTGGTGCAAGCACTGATAGCAAAGTAATTGCCCAATTACCAGCAAACTCAGAAGTTAAATACGATGCTTACCGCACAATTGGTCAATACACATGGTTAAGACAACCACGTGCAAATAACGAATACGGTTACTTAGTAGGACGTAATAATGGTCAAGCATGGGGAACATTCAAGGAAGGTTCTTCAACAGCAAGTAAGCCAGCAGAAACTAAGCCTGCTAATAAACCAGCACAGCCAGCTAACAAGCCAAGTACAAACACTAACGTAAACAGTGATTGGACTAAGCAAAACGGTGTCTTTGTAACCGGTGGAGCAATTAACTTGAGAACTGGAGCAAGCACTAACAGTAAAGTAATTGCAATGCTTCCAACAAACACTGAAGTTAAGTACGATGCTTACCGTACTGAAGGTCAATACACATGGTTAAGACAACCACGTGCAAATAACGAATACGGTTACTTAGTAGGACGTAATAATGGTCAAGCATGGGGAACATTCAAAGAAGGTTCTGCTAAAGCTACTAATACAGTAGCTAATAAGCCTGTTCAACAAACTACTCCTAAGCAAGTAACTACTAATAACAATGCTAGTTGGACTAAGCAAAATGGTACTTTCATTACTGGCGGAGCAATTAACTTAAGAACAGGTGCAAGTACTACTAGCCCAATTATTGAAACTTTACCAATTAATACTGTAATTAAATACGATGCATACTATCGTTCTGGTAACTATGTATGGTTAAGACAACCACGTGCAAATGGTCAATACGGTTATTTAGTTGGTCGTTTGAATAACCAAGCATGGGGAACTTACAGATAATTTGATAACAATTTTCAAATAGACTAAATACATGAAAGACATGATCCTAATGGGAATCATGTCTTTTTTGTCTTATAATAAACTATGAAAAAAGCATGGAGGATATAATTTTGATTTATACAGTAACCTTAGATCCTAGTGAAAGTGTAGTAGGTAAAGGAATTAATATTTCACTTATTTTGAAAAAATTAGGCATTGATTCAATTGCGACTGGAATTGTAAATCACAAAAATGTAGAGCAAGTAGCAGAAGAGCTTGATAGAGCAGAGATTGAGAATCAATTTATTGAGCAAACTCGTGGAATTAAAATTACTGCTAAAAACCAACAAAAATTATTGGATTATTTGAAAGTCTTAAAAGCTGGTGACATTTTAGTAATTGCCGGAAGCTTTGCTAAGGGAATAGATCCAGTTTATCTAACTGATTTGGCTAAAGTTGCTGATCAAAGAGCAGCTGCATTAGTAGTAGATGTTCCTTATGAAAACGTACTTGATATCTTGCCAATGAATCCATTATTAATTAAGCCAAATGAAACTGAATTGAAGCATTGGTTCGAAAAAGATGACAAGGAAGTAACTACAAAAGAATTAATTGATATGGCTCATCGCTTAGTAGTCAAAGGAGCACAACATGTTCTGTTGTCCTTAGGTGCAAATGGTGCTGCAATTGTTAATATGATGGATGCTTTAATGGCACATGCGCCTGAAATTGAAGAAGTTGATAGTAGTGGTAGTGGAGATGCCTTACTTGGAACGTTCTTAGCTGGGATGCTTAAAGGATACACTCCTGTTAGAAATTTAGCTGATGCAATTGCTGCAGGGAGTGATACGGCTCAAAGTAAATGGCTTACTGATTTCAGAACAACCCCCGCACTTCAAAAGCAGGTTATTGCTAGAAGAATTACCTTTGAAGAAGCAGAATAAATAGAATAAGTTGGCTTATAAAAGCCGACTTATTTTTTGTTGTTTTTTAGTATAATGGTACTAAATTTACTATAAGGGGAAGAAAAGTGGATCTATCTATATTTATTGTTAGTTTAGCAGCTTTAGTAATTCCAATCGTTATGGCGCGATTTAGGATTAATGCTGTACCAACGGCAGTTGCTGAGATTGTGACTGGAATAATTCTAGGAAAAAGCTTATTAGATACCATAAAAATCACAAGCAGCGTATCGCTTCTATCAAATTTAGGTGTGATTTTGCTGATGTTTCTATCAGGTATGGAAATTAATTTTGATCTTTTTAAAAAGAAGGATTTACCTGAGTCTAAACAGAGTGAAATTAATCCAGCACGAATAGCAATTATTGCTTTTACTGCTATTACAATAACGGCATTTGCTTTAGCTTATATTCTAAAATTAATAGGCTTATTTAATGACGTTATGCTGGCTATGATTATTTTTATGACTGTAGCCTTAGGAGTGGTAATTGCAACTTTAAAAGAAAAAGAAATCTTATCTCGACCGATTGGGCAGACCATATTATTAACAGCCGTTCTAGGAGAAGTAATTCCCTTATTGCTGTTGACTATCTATGCTTCAATTAACGGTGGGAATGCTGGAAGATTATGGCTTATTGTTCTGCTTTTCCTAGTAGCAATTATCTTATTGAGACGATTCAAACAGCCGTATCAATGGTTTAATAAGATCTCTAAAGCAACTACTCAACTAGATATTCGATTGGCCTTCTTCTTAATATTTACCCTAGTAACAGTCGCAGAACGTGTAGGAGCAGAAAATATTTTAGGTGCCTTTTTAGCTGGGATGGTTATGAAGTTACTTGAACCAAGTGAAGCCACAATGGATAAGCTAACTTCTATTGGTTATGGATTCTTTATTCCAATTTTCTTTATTACTACGGGGGTTAAGCTGGATTTGAAGTCACTTCTGGCTAATCCAAATGCTTTAATGTTAATCCCAGTTTTAGTATTGTTCTTACTTTTAGCCAAATTACCTATATTTTTGGTTTATACACGAAATTTCAATAAACGTAACAGTCTTGCGGGTACATTTTTAATTATGACTACAATTACGATTGTACTTCCAACATTAGAGGTTGCTCGTAAGTTAAATGCAATTACTGAAACTCAATCAGATGCTTTTATTTTGGCAGCCGTAGTCGTATGTATCTTAGGTCCAATTCTATTTAATTCTCTCTTTAAATTAACTAAAGAAGATAAAATTAAGCAACGAGTTGTCATGATGGGAACCAATGTAATGACGGTGCCTGTTGCTCAGGAGCTTCATGATAATTGGTATGATGTATTATTAGTAACCCATAAAAAAGAAAACTATGATACTTATAAGAGTAAAGTTGCTAATTTGAAGTTAATTAACAGCTTAGAAGAGGCATGTTTAGAAAAGGCCGGTGTCTTTGACTGTGATATTTTAGTAGCTGGATTTATTGAAGATGACTTAAACCGTAAAATTGCTCGTTTAGCAAAAGAGCATGGTGTTCAACGAGTTATTGCTAGTCAAGAGAGGCCAAAGCCTGAAACAATTAAGAAACTAATCAATGAAAAAATTGAAATTTACAATATTTTCAATGTTCAAACTTCTGTCTTAAGAGCTCTAATTGAATCACCTTCAATTTTGAGAATTTTAACAGATACTAAGAATGGCTTGTTTGAAGTAACGGTTAGAAATCATAAGTATGCTGGTCAGAAATTGATGAATCTAGACTTTATTGAACAAATGACTGTTAGTCGAATCTGGCGAAATGGTAAATGGCTAGTGCCACATGGAAATACAATCATTGAAGTAGGAGATCATCTAATTTTTACAGCTAAAGGTGAAGATGCAGAAAGAATTAGAGAAGAACTAGGTAGAAGAAATTAAATATAAAAAAATGACAGGATTTTTAGTCCTGTCATTTTTTGTTAACGTTGATTTTTCGCTTCTTGTAAAACAGCTAGGGTATTTAGACTATGGGTAAAAGCTTGATCAGCAGCTGTAAAATCATGTTGATCAATAATCTTAGTGAATTCGATAAATTCAGCAATCATTCGATGAGAATACTTGTTGTGGTTAACAACTTTTGGCTCTTCTCCTCGTAATTGGATGCCAACTTTTGGCATTTCATTAGGATGGCCGTAAATAATGAGTGCACCTTTTTCACCTTCAATGGTACTGACATTAGGTGAAAAGCTATCTTTAGCTGCAATTGAACTGGCTTGTTTGTCAGAATAGCCCAAGTGAAGGATGCCAGAAGTATCAATATTTTTTTGAATAGTTGGGAAATATTTAACAGAATCTGGCTTACCAAATAATTTAATAATAATGTGTAAGTTGTAGATGCCTAAATCCATTAGAGCCCCACCATCTTTTTTAGGATCGAAAGCTGGTTGAATGTCCCCTTCTAAGAAAGCATCATAGCGACTTGAATATTGAGTGTAATTAAGATTAACAACATGAATTGGGGCAATTTTAGCTAAGTTATCTTCAATGAATTTAAAGTTTTCTAAATAAATGTTAGTGATCGCCTCAACAATAATTACTTGGTTTTTATCAGCAATTTCTTTTAATTCACGTGCTTCATCAGTTGTAGCAACAAATGGTTTTTCACAAATGACGTTTTTTCCTGCTTCTAATGCGGCCTTGGCAATACTAAAATGCAAACTATTTGGAACAGCTACATAGACAGTATCGACATTAGCATCATTAAATAGGTCAGTATTGTTATCGTATAATTTTGAAATATTATACTTTTCTTGCAATTCAAGACCAATTTGATGGCTTTTTTTAGTAGTTGAAAGAGCCGCAAGTTCAAGATCTGGGATTTGATCAGCAATTGATAGAAAATCATGAACAATTTTTCCTGAGCCAATAATACCTAATTTCATAAGGTAATCTCCTTTAATTAAGTTTAAAATTTAATTTTTTAGCATTTTTAGTAACTGAGGAAGGTATGGTTAACTTTTTAACTTTATTAATGTCATAAAGATGTAAGGTGAGCGTACCTTCTTTCTTAGTATTATAAGTAATTTTATAGTACATATCAGTTAGTTGTTCTTTTCGATTAGTAGAAATTCTTAAATCAATATTTTTAACATTAGTTGACTGTGGATCGCTAGTGGGAGCGACAGTAGTTGCTTTTTGCATGCTTTTAATTACATCGCTATTATCACCCTTATAAGAAATAATATAGCCATTGAATCCGTTAGATTTAATGGTCATATGTTTAAAGGCATCGTCAGAAAATTGGGTGAAATCATGTGCGGTATAAAGCTTTTTATAGCCTGAATAAACTTCACTAAAGATGGCATTTTGTTTAATGTAATTCCATTGTTTCGTGCCATCACGGTGGTAAACATAGTCTTTGTTACCCCATAACTCAGAATTAGTATCAGACTTAGGGATGCTTTTCATGGTAATATGGATGGCATTATCTGGACCGACGACATAATTTGAATACATTTTTGACTTTGCATTGGTAGTTTTGACATTAACGCGTGCAGTAGCAATTTGGGTATTGGCGGCCGTAGTTAATGCATCTTTAACGCTTGGCTTATTAAATGCAATAATTGCGCCCCAAACTACTACGATTAGGATAATAATACCTAAAATTAAAGCGGCAATTTTGCCGCCTTGATTGTTAGAAAAAATAATCTTTTTATCTTTGATTTTATTTTTTTCCATCAGTGTATCTTTCTAAATGATTATTGATTATTTTGTTCTTCTTGTGCTTTCTTGATGTCTTCAGCACTAATTGCATTCTTTTGAATGTCAGAAGGAACGGCTAAATCACTGTGTTGACCTAATTGGTCGTAAGTTAGGTTCCAAGTGAAGTTATATTTTCCGCCAGCAGTATATTGGGCCTTAAAGGTCATTGATTCGACATTTTTGGTAGTTGGATCAATTAAATAAGTGATCTTAAGATTTTGAACTTGAGCTGATTTTACTAAGCGGGCTACCTGCATATTTTGAGAACCAGGAGTGTTCATGGCATCGATAATTAAAGGATTGACTGCATTCCATAGATTAGCGTCGGTACCATCAAAACTAATTTCATAAGTTCCATTTTTTCTTTGAACAGTGGCTTTTTGAGCTAAAGCTTTGTTAATTTTCTTAAAAGTTGCAGGATCGAATCTTTCCTTTACTTGATCAGGATCAAAAGTGTCTGCATCAATTGAGTTTTTAATCCAATGACCCTTGTTTTGCTCTAAAAGTAAGTACATGTCCCTCGTGGTAAGCCACATTTGTTCAGTTTGAGATTTTTTCTTTTGAGTTAAGGTATAAGTAAGGTTAGTTACATCACCTTTGTCTTTGAATAAACCTTCTGATTTTGACTTTTGGTTCATTTCATCAGAATTAGTAGTTTGAGTGAAGTGACCGTTAGCAAAGCTAGAATTAAATTTCGCATTGATTAATGAGCTTGCAGAAGGTTCAGTACTCTTTGTTTGTTTACTGTTTTTATTTGAACAAGCTGTAGTTAAAGAAACTAAAATTACTCCCAATAAAATTAGGAAGCTGAATTTTTTCTTCATAAAAATATATTCCCCCAATAAATGTATCTATCTTATTTTATTTTACTCTATTTTTGGCTGAAAAAAGCATTCTAAGAGCTTAACTTTAGTGCTTTTTAAGGACATTTAAAATATTGCGCAATTTACTGCCTTTAACTTGTAAGTTGCTTACTGCTTGGGTTACTTCAATGCAGCCAATATATTTACCATATTCATTATGAAGACTATAGAAGGAAATGTTAATTGGTTGTTTATTTTTGGTAATCATAATTGAAATGTTTTTACGCTTGCCGGCGTGCATTTGATCTAGAACTTCCTTAACATGCTTTTGACTGTGGCCGGGATGCACTTCAAAAACAGTCTTACCTATGTCTTTTTCAGTACGCTTAAATAGGCGATTCTCATTCATAGAGGACCAGACAACACGGTCGTTTTCATCTAAAACGTCCATTTCTTGTGGAATTGTTCTAAAAATTGCATTTAGCTGTTCAAGTGAGAGATGCCCACCATCTAACTTGATATTTTCCATAATTAAATACTTCCAATTCATCAAAATTAATATATCTATCGTTATTTTAACATTAAATATTTTGTGAATTAATCAAGCTTTTTTTCGTAATTCCTATGAAAATTTTGAATAAGCGTGTAAAATAGTTAGTGAAACATTGAATTTTAAAGGAGATACAGTTCATGTCGAAATTAGTTTTAATTCGTCACGGTCAAAGTGAATGGAACCTTTCCAACCAATTTACTGGTTGGGTTGATGTAAACCTTTCAGAAAAAGGTGTTGAAGAAGCTAAAAAAGCTGGTCGTTTAATCAAGGAACACGGTCTTGAATTTGATCAAGCTTACACTTCATTATTAACTCGTGCTATCAAGACTTTGCACTACGCACTTGAAGAAAGTGACCAACTTTGGATTCCAGAAACTAAAACTTGGAGATTAAACGAACGTCATTACGGTGCTCTTCAAGGTTTAAACAAGAAGGATACTGCTGAAAAGTACGGTGACGAACAAGTTCACATTTGGCGTCGTTCATACGATGTTTTGCCACCAGCTATTGATGACGATAACGAATACAGTCAAGCACATGACCGTCGTTACGCAAATCTTGATCCACATATCGTTCCTAAGGCAGAAAACTTACACGTTACTTTAGATCGTGTAATGCCATTCTGGGAAGATCACATTGCTCCAGATTTACTTGACGGCAAGAACGTTATTATTGCTGCTCACGGTAATTCACTACGTGCTTTAACTAAGTACATTGAAAACATCTCTGATGATGACATCATGGACTTAGAAATGAAGACTGGTGAACCAGTTGTTTACACATTTGACGACAAGTTAGATGTTGTTAACAAAGAAAAGCTTGACGACTAATTTTTAGTTCTTGAGTAAAAGAAGCTCCGACGAAAGTCGGAGCTTTTTTGTTGAGAGGGATAATCATGAAAGAAAGAATTGTAACATATCCAGTAATCTTTAAACCAATTGAAGATAATGTTTACTTTATTAGTTTTCCCGATGTTAAGGGAGCCATTACTGAAGGGCATGGACTAAAAGATGCTTTTGAAATGGCAGCAGATGCTTGGGGAACAATTTTGTTTGATGAAAAGAAATTGCCAAAAATGACTGATCCCGCTGAGATTAAAATAGAGGATCCTGGCGCTTTTGTCGCATTAGTATCGACTGATCTAACAAAATCAGCAGCTAACTTTGAAAAAACTGTTAGAAAAAATGTAACTGTACCTGCTAAGCTAGCTCTCCAAGCTGAGAAAAAGAAAATTAATTTTTCCAAAGTATTAACAGAAGCACTTAGGGAAAAATTGAATTATCAATAATTACCAGACAAAGCTGAAATATATTAATGATGACATCTCCTTAAAAATCTTATATAATTGTAAAAGAAAAGGAGATAGAGAGTGCGAGTCTCTACCTCCAATCGTAACTTAAGATGACTGATTGTGTGGCTAATCCTTGTGATTAGCCTTTTTTGTTATTGCATAAGCAATTGCTGCACGGATTAGGAAAATACCCAATGCGTTTAAGACATGCCGATAGCAATAGCAGCTATTATCAAGGCACACCAACACTCCAGCCTATCCAAATTATCATGGCTTCCACCTCCGTAACCTAAAATATATGTGAGGGGTGTAGAGCCATGAAAAGTTACTAAGCCCTTATATCAGCTATCTATAAAAGCCTAATAAAAATTATATCAAAATATAAATTGAGAATTTGTAGTATTAAACACAAAAAAGACATTCCATCAGGAATGTCTAAAGTGTGACTATATGTTTAAATTTTGATTTAACTAAGAACTAGTTTTATAATTTTACCAACTAGCTTTGCGCACACCAGGAAGTTGTCCCTTGTGTGCTAATTCTTTAAAGCGTAAACGTGACATACCAAACTTACGCATATAACCATGTGGTCTACCATCATGTAAATCACGGTTATGGTAGTGAGTTGGGTGAGCATCAAGCGGTAATTTTGCTAATGCTTCTACGTCACCAGCTTCTTTTAATTCATAGTATTTCTTGATTAATTCACGCTGCTTAGCAGCCTTAACGATTTTGGATTTTTTTGCCATATATCTTTCCTTTCGAATATAGAGTATAAAAAATAGTTTAATTAAGAATAAAAAATGACTAATTTGAGCTAACTTAAAGTAAGTATATTGTATTAAATTATTAATAATTTGTCAAAAAGAAAGTATTTTAAAAAGAATTAGTTTAAAATAAGTAATGATTGATTAAAGAAGGGAAAATAAGCCGTGGGTATTTTTAAAAGAATACTTCATAATGAAGACTTGCGACAGTTAATAATTTATGTATTAATTGGTGTGTTAGGATTAGGTGTTGACTTTGGAATTTTTGCCATTCTAACTCATTTTAAGATGCAAGTCGAAGTAGCTAATTTTATTTCATCATCTTGTGGGTTGATCAACAACTTTTTCTGGAATAGTTTTCTTAACTTTAAGGTTCACGATAAATTATTAGTAAGATTTATTTCCTATTATTTAGTAGGACAAATTACAACTTTGTTTACAACTGTCTGCCTATTTATTTTTGTAACTCAACTTGGCTATAATCAATTGATTGTAAAGGCTGTTTCTACATTTATCGCTACCTTGATCCAATTTGTAATTAATAAGTTACTTACCTTTAGAAAAATTAAAACTACTAAACCAAAAGTAGACGTTAGAAAGTAATAAGAAAGACTGTTAAAGTATGAAAAAATTATCAATTATAGTTCCTTGTTATAATGAAGAGGAATCTGTACCACTTTTTTATCCCGCAGTGAATAAAGTAATGGACACTATTCCTGATCTAGAACCAGAATATTGGTTTATTAACGATGGATCGAAGGATAATACCCTAAAAGAAATTAGAGAACTACGCAAGAAGGATCCAGAGCATGTACACTTTGTTTCATTTTCAAGAAACTTTGGTAAGGAATCTGCTCTTTACGCTGGACTTCAAGCGGCAACTGGAGATTATGTGGTTGTAATGGATGTTGACTTACAAGATCCTCCTAAGTTCTTACCACAAATGTATGATCTAATTAAAACCGGAGAATACGACTGTATTGGAACCCGTAGAGTGGATCGTACCGGAGAAGCTAAATTTAAGTCCTTCTTAAGCGATATGTTTTATAAGGTAGTTAATAAGATATCTGATACTGAAATCGTACCAGGGGCTCGTGACTATCGAATGATGACTCGTCAAATGGTAGACGCAGTTTTAAATATGCCTGAATACAACCGTTTTTCAAAGGGAATTTTCTCTTGGGTTGGATTTAAGACCAAATACTTAGACTATCACAATGTTGAACGTGTTGCTGGTGAAAGTGACTGGAACACTTGGAAGTTATTCAAATATGCCATGGATGGGATTGCCGACTTTTCTCAGGCTCCACTTAACTTGGCTGTATGGATTGGTACAGGATCATTTATTTTATCAATTATTGGATTGATAGCAGTGATTATCCGCCGTGTGCTTTACCCAGGTTCAAGCATTTTTGGTTGGGCTTCAATGGTATGCATTATATTGTTACTGGGTGGCTTACAACTTCTCTGCATTGGTATTTTAGGTAAATATATTGGTAGGGTATATATTCAAGTTAAGAATCGACCAATTTATATTATTAAAGAGAAAAAATAAACGTAATAAAAGACCGAAGTTCACGTGGAGCTTCGGTCTTTTTTGATAACAAAAGTTAGTATTCTTTAAGTTAGACTTGTTTGTGATTGTACTTCTTCCAAAAAATTCCTCCTGTATTTAATTTCTAAAAAAGGTCGCTGATCATACTAACAGAAAAAATTTTTTCTCGTAAGTAATTTTTTGAAGATTCTAAATTTGAAAAGTGCGATAATTTGAACAAGGGAGAATTTACGAATGAAAAAATTAACAAAAGATATGTGGATAAAGATTGCTTTATCTCTTTTAGGAGTTTTGGCTGCTATTTTGGTCTATGTACCTAACTATGCTCTAGTTGATCAAGGGCTCAAAGGTAGATGTGCCATCTTTTTTATTATTGCGATAGTTTTACTTTGGCTACCAATGGAGCTAAAGAGCAGTATTTTTGCACTTAATTTTTACTATGAATTAGGTTTGATTTTGATTATTGTCTTTTTCATGACTAATCAAATGGCAATGAATTTTACTATTGGTCTAGTGATTGCTTTGCTTTTACTAACTTGGATTGGAATGGTAATTTTTAAAAATAATTTAGTCATGAAGCAAAAAAATAGTGAGCTTTTAATCATTAGACTTGTCATGATGCTGGTTTTAGCATATTTAGCCTATATCAGCGGCTTTGCAGCTCTTATGGGAGCTGAGATCTTTACAGTACAAGGACAAACTTGGCTACTTATTTTGGGTTTTGTTCTGTGTGTATATTATCTCGTCTTAGCAGGAAGTATTTGGCAACCATGGTTTAGAAGATGGACTTCTTGGATCATGATTTTAGTAGCAGTTGTTTTGCATATGTTATTTGCAAGTGCCACCTCTTTAAATATTATCTTTTTGCCTTTAATTGGAGAGGTTATTTTACTTATTCTAGTTTGGCGGAGTAACAGAATTTTAATGAAAAAGAAAAGGATTTCATAATTAGCTCTTGTCAGACTGTATCGATCCTTGATAGAATTAATTGTTTAAAAATTTAGGAGAGATACAAAATTATGAAATATGTTTATTTGTTTTTACCAGCAATCGGCTGGGGACTTATGCCCTTAGTTATTGCAAGTGTAAAGAATAGTACAGTTTATAATCAAATCGTTGGTACTGTTGCTGCTTCATTTGTTTTTGGCGCAATTGTAATGGCAATCATGCATCCAGCAATGAGCTGGTCACTCTTCTTGCTTTCTGCATTAGGAGGAGCTTGCTGGGTGATTGGTCAAGTTGGTCAATATATTTCTTATGAAAAAATTGGTGTTTCTGAAACTATGCCAATTTCAACCGGTTTGCAGTTAATTGGTGTGCCTCTTGTCGGTGTGCTCGCTTTTGGTGAATGGAGCAGTCCACAAGCTAAGCTATATGGTTTTATTGGAATTCTTGTTTTGATCGTTGGAGTTGTTTTGACTTCATTGACTGATCGCGGAACAAGCGAAGGAAACAAGTCTAACCAAGTAAGTACTATTATTTTGCTTGTACTTACTTCGCTTGGATACATTACTTCAAGCTCCATTCCAAAGGCTTTACATGGAAGCAGTATTTCAATCTTCTTTGGTCAAACCCTTGGTATGTTAGTAGCCGTATTTATTTATACATTAGTTACTAAGAATTTACATGTTTGGAAAGAAAAATCTACAGTTCAAAGTGGTGGAGCAGGTATTCTTTATGCAATTGCTGCACTAGCTTATATTCTTTCTGTTCAAGATAACGGAGTTAACATGGCTTTCGTTATTTCACAACTTTGTGTAGTGATTTCTACTTTAGGTGGCTTGATTTTCTTACACGAAAAGAAAACTCGCAACGGCTTGATTTTTACCATTGCAGGCCTAATTTTAATTATTGGCGGTGCAATGTTAACTACATTATTCTAAGGAATAAAAAAAGCATCCCACGTCTGGGATGCCTTTTTTTGTATCAACTTGTCCTAATTCTTAAATCATTTTTAGTATTAGAACACTTTTAATTGTATTAGAACCAAATTAAAAGTCAAGTTAAATATAATCGTGTGCTATAAAGAATTTCTCAAGTTATATAACAAATAAAGAAATAATAAATTCAATGATAAACTATATATTATCGCTTACAGTTGACATATTGAGTATGGCGTGATATTTTCAAAATGGGATTGGTCGAAATTGTTTAGGAGGACAATGGATGCTAGCAATTGAAAACAACCAGTTAAAGGTTGAAATTAATGAGATCGGTGCTCAACTTACTCATGTAGTTGATAAGACTACTAATGCCGACTATATTTGGAATGGGAGCGAATGGGAAAGACATGCTCCAATTCTTTTTCCGGCAATCGGAAAATCAAATGACAATAAGTATATTTTAAATGGGAAAATATATGAAATGAAGCAACATGGCTTTGCTCGTGATTATCCATGGACAGTAGTTGACAAGGGAGACGATCGAGTAAGTCTGACTTTAACTGAAAATGAAGAGACTCTAGCTGTTTATCCATTTCATTTTAGTTTAATGGTTACCTATACGTTAGAAGCTAATCAATTAAAGATAGAATTTTTAGTTAAAAATAATTCAGAAGAAACGATGCCATTTGGACTTGGTTTTCACCCAGGCTTTAATGTGCCAATAGCTGGAGATGAATTGGAATTTTCAGACTATGAGTTAACTTTAAGCCCAGAAGTGACAGAATTAACTCAGTTTCAAATTGATCCAATTCCATTTAGAAATGGGAAGGTTATTCCAGTACCTAATGCACAAAAGGGAACTTTGCCACTATCGTATGCGGAATTTGATAATGGTTTGATCATTATTAATAATCCAGGTTTAACTGGTGTTGAGTTAAGTAGTGCAAAATCAGAACATAAAATTTCTTTAACGTTGGAAGATTTTCCATATATAGCGCTATGGACCATGAGTGATCCAGAAGCTAAGTTTTTATGCATGGGGCCGTTTGCTGGTTTACCTGATATCAAGAGTGATGAATTGACAGATTGGATGAAAAAAGAGGGGAATAATCTCTTAGCACCAAATGAAAGTTCTCACTTCTCAACTACAATTACTTTAGAATAAATATTAAGAGGAAAGCAATTTAAGTTTTCCTCTTTTTTACTAATTAGTTAAGATTTGGCATAATAGACTTTTAAGAGTGTAATTTTGCTATAATATCCTTGTTTTAAGAAAGTTTGAGAAAGAATATTATGGATAAAAAGCCCAAAGAACCGGTTCTCTCAAGAGTTGAGATGAACAAGGAAAAACATAATAAGAAAAAGCCAATCTATATCATTGTTACAGTTATTTTAGTGATAGTTTTAGGATTTGGAGTTTACGCAGGTTCAGTATATCTTAAGGCTAAAAATGCGTTTGATAAAACTTATGATCCCAAAACAGCTGTAAAACAAGATAGCTTTTCTGGTAAAGAGCCATTCAACATTCTCTTATTAGGAACTGATACAGGAGCCTTTGGCAGAAAAGAAGTTCGTGGTAATTCTGATACGATGATCTTAATGACTGTTAATCCAGCCAAGAAGAAATTATCTTTAATGTCTATTCCGCGTGATACAATGGCACGTATGATTGGAACTGAAAACTTTAGTGTTCATAAAATTAATGCCGCTTATAATATTGGTGGTGCGAAGATGGCGATGAATACTACCAGTAAAGTTCTTAATGTGCCGATTAAATATTATATTTCAATGAATATGGGCGGAATGAAAAAGATTGTTGATGGTGTAGGTGGCGTTACAGTTACTCCGCCATTAACTTTTACTTACGATGGCTATACTTTTACTAAAGGAAAAACAGTCCATTTAAATGGTAGTCAAGCATTGGCTTACTCGAGAATGCGTTATGATGATCCTCGAGGAGATTATGGTAGACAGTTGCGTCAGCGTGAAGTTATCATGTCTGTTTTAGATCATGCAATGTCAGTTAATACTCTAAAGAATTTAAATTCAATTTTAAGTTCTCTTTCTACTAGTTTAAGAACTAATTTAACCTTTAATTCATTAGTTAAAATTGGAAAGAACTACCGTAGTTCAGCAAAGAATATGTCTAGTGATTACATGCATGGTGTAGGAGCCATGATTGGGGACGCTTCATATCAGGTTATGTCTGATCGTGAGTTGCAAAGAGTTTCCAATATTGTACGAAATGATCTTGGCTTAGATTCAATGGATATTGATAATAATGAAACTTATCAAAATTCAATGAATTCTCAATTTGATTGGACTACTGGTAGTTCTAATCAGGTATACTACATATATGATCCTTACACAGATGAATTATGGAACGGAGATCGTGCTTATTAATGAATGAATTAATTTCACTAGTAATAGGATATTTCCTCGGAAATATCCTTTTTGCTATGATTGTTACAAAAATATTTTTGCATAAAGATCCGACTAAATACGGTTCTGGTAATCCAGGAACGGCTAATGTCGGAGCAGTTTTTGGTAAAAAATGGGGTATTCTGACTTGCATTGGTGATTTAGCCAAAACTTTAGCTGCTTTGTTAATTGTTTACTTTATTTATCATGGTAATCGTCTAGATTTGTCTTTTGCAGGTCTTGGAGTGGTTTTAGGACATTCTTTCCCATTTTGGAATCATTTTAAGGGTGGTAAAGGAGTAGCAGTCACTGCTTTGTGGATTGTCTTTTTTGATTGGAGAGCGGGCTTAATTGCTTTATTAATTGGCCTATTTTTAGTCATTATTATGAAGAACCTTACTATACCACCGTTGGTCTATATGTTAGGATTCAGCATTTTTACTTGGATTAATTTTGGCCGGGAACAAGGGTTAATCTTTTTAATTGCTACCTTAATCATGATTTTTCAATTTAGAAAAGATATTGTCGATTTCTTTACTGGTAAGGGTAAGCGTGTGGATGTATTAGTCACAATTAAGAAAAAGTTAGGGATATACAAATGAAATCAGTATTGAAAAAGACAATCCAGTGGATTTTACTTATAGTTTTACTGCTGGGAATATTAATTCAAACCTTAGGCTTTTGGAATTATAATCCGCCAACCGTTGCTGGCCGAACTAAAATTGGTTTAATGATTGGTTTAGTAGAGCTAGCTGTGATAGTTTGGCATGGGATGAGCTACGGCAATAAGGAATACAGTTTTAAGGAATCAGTTAAAAGTTGGCTTGAAGGAGTAATTACTTTAGTCATCTTTTATCTTGTTTTCGTTATTTCTTTACCGCAATTTTTCTCAGCTTGGAACTTATGGGGAATCTTCTTTCCCGTTTTAACAAGTACATCAGCCTTATTTAGTGGGATTATCATTTCTTTATTCTTTCAACCTTTTATTTTTAGGCTGCAAAATAAGTTAAGTACTAAGCAAAATGTTTTGTTATTAACTACAATTACAATTTTGATCTTTACCTTAAGTGCAGGTAATTCGTTTTTAACTAGCTATAGTATTTTTGGTCTCTATTTGGTATTGCCATTTGCCTGGGGAATGCTTATTTCAAAAATTACTGTATCTAAGAGGCTAGTAGCTGCCTTAACAGTGGCAACAGTAATCTTGCTTCCCGCAGTTTATTATTTCACTATTCAATTAATACCAATTCAAACTCCACAAGCCGTTGTCTTCACCCAGATGAATATGGCATGGAATACGAGCTTGTTAATGAGTCCGTCATCACCATTAATGATCTTATTTGTAGTAACTGGTGGATTGCTTTTTAGAAAATGGTTGGTAGATGTATCACATAGTGCATTATCTCTTTTAATTCCTGCAATTATCTTTGGGACCACTGCTTACGGAATGACTTTATGGAAGGAAAAGCTTCAATTATTACTGGCTCCTGTTAGTAAAAAAGTCACTTTTCTCTTAATTTTGTCCTTATTGATTGCAAGTTTTATTATTAACTTTATTTTTAATAGATTTGTTCTTTCAAACAAGCATGTACAAAACTTCCTGAATAAATTTACTGGTACAGATTTAAATGATCTTCTTAATCTATTAAACAGCGGCTTGAATTTCCTTAAGAAGCATAGGCCAATAATATGTCTCTTTGCATATTTTATGGTTGTAAGTATTATTGGTTTCTTTACATTTAAGAGTAATGTTAACGTTACGTTGACTTATATTTTTACTAATAGACTTGGCACTGTCATCTTGTCCAGTATTTTTCTTCTAGCGTGTTTTGAAGTCTTTTATGTACTTACCAAGCGCTTCTGGGTAGCAGCAAGTATTCCGACTATTTTAGGGATAGGAATTGCGATTGCTAACGGCATTAAAATGAGCTTGAGAGAAGAGCCCGTTTATCCAACCGAAATTGGTGAAATTGTTAATTGGAAGACCTTAATTCCAATGATGGGGACAAACAATTTGATTTATATTTTAATTGGATTGGCTGTCTTAATCGCTATAATTGTCTTTTTAGAAAAGAAGTTTCCAATTACCCTCAAGCGTAAAAAATCAAGTTGGGTAAAATTGGTTATTAGCCTCTTAGTTTTAATTACACCTTTGTGGTTTAACGATGAAAATTCACCGATCTATTATATTTCAAAAGGTTTTGATAATAGTCCTAACTTTAGAAATCCACCAGATAGCACGGGGGCTAACGGCTCAATTCTGACTTTTCTAGACTTTATTAAAGTGCCGATCATGGATAAGCCAGCTAATTACTCAGAAAGTTCCATAAAAAAAGTAGTTGAAAAATATCAGAATGAAGCAGTAAGCATTAATAAGACGAGAAAGAATAAGTTAAGTGATCAAACACTTGTCTTTAATCTTAGCGAAAGTTTTGTTGATCCAAAAGAATTCCCAAGTGTTAAGATTTCTAATGATGTTCGAGATCCAATTAAATATATTCGAAAGTTGATGACAACCACTACTTCTGGTCACATGCTTAGTGCTGGTTATGGTGGCGGAACTGGAAATATGGAATATGAATCCTTAACTGGATTTAACATGGGAGTATTTTCTACTGCAATCACGCCATACACGCAAGTGACATCTCGTTACAAGTTTTATCCAACAATTGGGATGGACTTTAAGTACAGCAGTGCCTTACATCCATTCAATGGTACATTCTACGGCCGAATTGATAATTATCGTCGTTTTAAATTTAATAAATTCGCGTACTTAGGCTCGAAGTATAAGATTTATGATAAAAAGACTATCGGAACTAATCCATATTTATCTGATGAGACAGCTTATCAAAATGGCTTACGACAAATTAATAGTCAAAAAGATGGTCAGTTTATCAATTTAATTTCAATGCAAAACCACATTCCATATGGTGATTATTACTCTCCAAATGAATATAAAGAAAATGTTAGTGGATCTCTAATTTCTGATGAAAATATTAAAAATAGTTTTGCTGCCTACACTAAAGGTATTGAATACACAGATAAGGCTGTGAAAAAGTTTATTAAACAGATTGATAAAATCAACAAGCCAATTACCCTTGTATTCTATGGTGACCACTACCCAGCAATTATTGATCAGACACAATTAAGCAAGTATCCGGTAAAATTACACGCAACTAACTACTTTATCTATTCAAATAAGTATGCCCGTGAGCATGGTGCTAAGAGTAAAATCAAGCCAAATAAATATGTCTCAACAGCTTCCTTTATTCCAATGGCTTTAGAGCAAACTAATTCAAAAGTAACAGCTTATCAAGCGTTGCTTACTAAGATTTATCAAGAATTACCTGCTATCACTATTAACTATTCTGGAGATGATGGCTTTGAATTAATCGATCAAAATGGTAAGCAAGTTTCTGAGAAGAAATTAACTAAGAAACAAAAAGAGTTACTAAAGGATTATCAATTAATTCAATATGATATGTCTGCAGGGAAAGGATACAGCTTAAAGCTTAAGGGCTTTTATAAATAAGCAGTTGACTAAATAGACATTCTCCCTTATGATCATAGGTAATAATAGTAGCAACTTAATTCAGTGTTCAGAGAACTAGCGGTTGGTGTGAGCTAGGCAGGTTAAGTGAGCGAAGTACATGGTGGGGTAGTTTCCGTATCAACTATATTTAAGGCGCATTAGGCGTAAACGTGGGTGGTACCACGGCTAATAAAGTAATTTGGTCGTCCCTAGATTTCGAAAGAAGTCTAGGGACGTTTTTGTTAGGAGAAAATTTTATGGCAAAATTTGATATTTTAGAAGATTTAAAATGGCGTGGAGCTATTAATCAAGAAACTGATGAAGAAGGTTTGCGCAAGTACTTAGCTGAACATGATGATTTGGCTCTTTACTGCGGAACTGATCCAACTGGAGATTCACTTCACATTGGTCACCTTATTCCTTTCATGATTTTGAAGAGATTCCAAATGGCAGGTTATCACCCAGTAATTTTAATTGGTGGGGGAACTGGTGCAATTGGAGACCCATCCGGTCGAAAGACTGAACGTACTCTTCAAACAGCTGAGCAAGTTAAGCACAACGAAGAAAAGTTAACTGCTCAAATGAAGAAGTTATTTGGAACTGAAAACTTTGAAATTCGCAACAATGCGGAATGGCTTGGTAAGATGAATTTGCTTGATTTCTTGCGTGACTATGGTAAGTTCTTCCAAGTTAATAACATGATTAACAAAGATGTTGTTGCTAGTCGTCTCGAAAACGGAATTTCATTTACTGAATTTTCTTACCAAATTTTGCAAGCTATTGATTTCTATCATTTGAATAAAGATAATGGCGTTCAAATGCAAATTGGTGGTAGTGACCAATGGGGTAACATTACTGCCGGAATTGACTTGATTCACAAACTTGAAAGTTCAGATCGTCCAGCATTTGGTTTAACTATTCCATTAATGCTTAAGGCTGATGGTACCAAGTTTGGTAAGTCTGCTGGTGGAGCTGTTTGGCTTGATCCTGAAAAGACCAGTCCTTATGAATTCTACCAATTCTGGATTAACCAAGATGACCGTGATGTAGTTAAATATCTTAAGTACTTTACTTTCTTATCTCGTGAAGAAATTGAAGATTTAGCTGAAAAGACTGAAAAAGAACCTTGGAAACGTGCTGCTCAAAAGAGATTAGCAGAAGAAGTTACCAAGTTTGTTCACGGTGAAGAAGGCTTAAAGGAAGCTCAAATGATTACCGAAGCATTGTTCTCAGGTAATGTTAAGAGTCTATCAGTTCCTCAAATTGAACAAGCTTTAAAGAACGCTCCAAGTGCTGAAGCAACTCATGAGGCTAAGAATATTGTAGAATTTTTGGTTGAAACTAAGATTGAACCTTCTAAGCGCCAAGCACGTGAAGACGTTAAGAATGGTGCGATTTACGTAAACGGCGAACGTCAGGATGATATTGACTTTATCATCGAACCAGATAGTGATTTTGATGGAAAATATGTAATTATCCGTAAGGGTAAGAGAAAGTATACTTTAGTTAAAATTAAGTAATAAATAAAAATTAAGGACTAGGAATGTAAAAACGTTCCTAGTCCTTTTTGCTATAATTAAATTGATATCTGCCGTTTTAGCTCAGGAGGTAGAGCACCGCCGTGGTAAGGAGGAGGTCCCCAGTTCAAATCTGGGAAACGGCTTAGTGAATAATTTAGTAACAAAAAAATTCTAGGGATGGTCAAAAAGGCGATCCCTTTTTATAATTATTATAAATAGTATAAATAATTTATGAAAGAAGAATTAATATGACTCATGAACTTACGCTAGATGAAATTGCAAAATTTCAACAAGATTATCAACAAAATAAGCAAAATAAAATTGCTGAATTGGCTGTTGTGAATAACGGTGTGCAAAAAGCAAGTTTCAACGGTGAGGGTATCCGTGATTTAAATCGAACTTTCTCAATTGAAATTCCAACTGATAATGTGACCGACCAAAAGCAATCAGGTCGTTGTTGGTTGTTTGCGGCTTTGAATGTTTTACGTCATAAGTTTGCCAAGCAATATCATACAAAGAACTTTACTTTTTCACAAAGCTATCTTTTCTTCTGGGATCGAATTGAAAGAGCAAATATTTTCTTTAATCATATTCTAGAAACTGCGGATAAACCTGTGGATGATCGTACTGTACATTTTTACTTACAAGCGCCTGATACCGATGGTGGACAATGGCACATGGCTATTTCATTAATTAGAAAATATGGCTTGGTTCCAACTTATGCACAAGACGAAAGTTTTACAGCTAATAATACAGCTGCCTTTAATCAAGCATTGAATATGAAATTACGTGAAGATGGATTAGTTTTACGCAAACTTGCTCAAGCCGGTAAAAATGATGAAATTGAACAAAAACGTCAAGAATATTTAAGTGAAATTTACCGTATGGCTGTAATTGCTTTTGGACAACCTGTGCAAAAGTTTGATCTAGAATTTAAAGATGACGATGGCAATTACAAGTTAGACCAAAATATTACCCCATTAGACTTTTTCCACAATTATTTTGAAGATGACTTAGATGATTATGTAGTACTCTTTAATGCTCCAGATCATGAGTATGATAAGCTTTACGCTTTTCCATTTGAAGATAATGTTGAAGGCGGTAGCCCAGTTAGATTTTTGAATACAAAGATTGAAAATCTTAAGGAAGCCGCAATTAAGCAGCTAAAAGATGGAGAGACAATCTGGTTTGGCTGTGATGTAGGCAAGCAAAGTGATCGTCAAAAGGGAATTCTAGCTGCTAATTTATATGAAACTGATACGATTTTTGGTATTGAAACTAAGTTAAATAAAAAAGAACGTCTTCAAACTGGTGCTAGTGGTTCAACTCATGCAATGACCTTTGTGGGTGTGGATGTAGTTGATGGTAAACCTCGTCAGTGGAAAGTAGAAAATTCCTGGGGAACAAAAGTCGGCGATAAAGGCTACTTTGTCATGGATGATAAATGGTTTGACGAATACTTATTTAAAGTTGTAGTTAAGAAGCAATACTTACCAAAGAAACTAGTAAAAATTGCTGAAGGCGAAGCAACTCCTGTTCCTTGCTGGGATTCAATGGCTTAGTCTAGGGGATCGACTATGAACATCGAATTAGTTAAAAAATTTACTAAAGATCATCTAAAAGGTGAAAAAACAGGTCATGATTACTACCATGGACAAAGAGTGGCAAATTTAGCCACAAAAATGTATCTAAGTGATTATCCAGATGCACATAAAGACAGCAGAATAGTAGCTATTATTCAGACAGGAAGTTATTTACATGATACAATCGATGAAAAAATTTGTGACAATCCTGATGAAGTTATAGACGAAATCAAAGAACTATTGCCTAAGGGTGGCTTTACTTCTTTAGAAATAGAAGATGTTTTATTTACTATTCAGCATATGTCTTTTTCAGCTAATATTGAGCATCATTATCAACTTCCTTTGAGTGGACAATATGTGCAAGATGCTGATCGGATTGAAAGTTTAGGTGCAATTGGAATTGCTAGAGCATTTACTTATGGTGGAAAACACGGAAATAAGATTTATGACCCAGAAATTAAGCCTGAGAAGCTAATAAGTCATGATCAATATCGCAACCATGTAGAAACCACAATTAATCATTTTTATGAAAAGTTATTTGATTTAGAAGACCTAATGAATACGCCTGCTGCTAAAAAAGAAGCACACCGGAGAACTGAGTATATGCGTGAGTTTGTTCAAGAATTTATGGATGAATGGAATGTATAGAGAGAAGCTAACTGATTTTTCAGTTAGCTTTTTTAAAAAAATATCTCTATTTTTGCGTAATTAAATATGAGTTTAAAAATAAATTACGTAAAATAGAGGTATAAAAGTGGAGCCAGTCTTTGCACTAAAAAGAATGAAAAACTTAGTAAAGAATAATCAATTTTTATTGGTTAAGAGAAGAGCAAAACACGCTACACCAGTTTCAAAAGAACTAGCTAAAATTATTGTTTCATATCTTTCTATAAAAGATTTTATTAAAGAAGAGGATAAACAGTATCCTAATACATATGTGTGGATTTATGAAACTACTTATGGATCGAAGTATTATATAAAGTTTAAATTTAAAAATGAAGGAAATATAGTTGTTTTTATTTCCTTTCATGAAGCATTGTACTAAGTGAGGAGATAAAAAATGTCTTATATTGCAGATTATACTAATAGCTATGATATTCGTGGTCATGAGATTGTAATTACTGCACCCGCACGTTTTGATGAAAAAACTGGTAAAGTAATGGCTGATTTGGAACTTGATGATTATGCAGCAAAATTAGCATTAGAAAAATATCGGAAACAATTTGATATTGTTTCACCAGAAGATATTAAAAATTTGCGTCATTATTGGGATTTTAGCCAAGCAAAACTTGCTGAAGTTTTAGGCTGGACTGTAGCGACAGTTGCTATATATGAAGCTGGCGGATTACCATCAGTTAGCGATAATCGTTTATTAAAAATTTTGATTAGTAGTCCTAAAGTTATGCAGAAATTTATCGATGATAGTAAAAAAGAAGAATTATAAAAATTTATAGGACTTGTATTATTAAATTTAGGATAAAAAAATAGACTTCTGCCAGAGTTTTGCAGAAGTCTATTTTTATAAATATAAGTATTTAAGCTAGTGAATCCCAAGCAGGAAGTGGAGTTGGCTTGCTTTCTGCAAGTTTCTTTTGATCTTCAGTTAAGAACTCTTTTCTAACAACCACTTCATAAACAAATTCGTCAAACCACTTATCGCTCATTGTGAAGTAACCTTTACGGCCAGATTTTTCACTCCATGAGTTTTCAACTTTCCACTTACGAATTTCACCCTTATCTAAGTCAACACCAACTAAAGTCATAGCGTGGCTAACTTCGCCTTCACCAGTAGCCAATCTTTCTGCCTTAGTCATATAAGTATCAACATCAAATAATTCATCGGTCTTGTATAATTCAGTATCTAGGTAACCAGTCTTACGATCCATTTCTTTCAAGACATCATTACCAAACCAAACACTTTCACCATCTTTTAATTGCTTAATAGCAGCGTCTTTTAAGTATTCGATTGGAACATTTAAGAAGGTAATAGGAATACCGCCATTGACATTGTCTTCAAATGGAAGAGAGTAAAGTTTGCCGTATTCATGATCTGGAGCATTAGTTAAGCAAACATAATCATTGAAATTAATATCCCAGTACTTATTGAAAAATTCAACTGGAGTCAAATTTTTATCCAAGTGAAGTTTTTTCTCATCATCGCGGTACTCTAAGTCAAAAGTTTTAGGAGGTTCGCCCACAGCAATTGCAGTCATGCGGTAGATTTCACTTAGAAATTCTTTGCGTTTCTTTTCAACTTCTTCAGTTTTACCTTCTTGAACTAATTTACGTAAAACTAAAGCATCTTTTCTTTCTTTACGAGCTAGCGCATCAGATAAACCAGCTGTATGATTAGTATTAAAACTTTCAGGCATTGCATTGGTTGGGACAACACCGTATTTTTTCACTAAGGAAGCAGCCATTGCCCATTGACCACCATCTGCACCAGCAAAATTCATATATGCCTTAACTGTGCGATCATCTAAGGGCTTATCTGCAGAATCAATAATTGCATCATAGAAAATATTAGCACGTTCAATCTTATCCCAGAAGAAGTTGTATGCTTGAGATAAGGTGAAATTTTTAGCCTTATATTTTTTACCAAAATCATGGCGTAAAGTATTTAAGGTTGCAAATAACCAGCAACGACCTGACTGCATTTGGTTAGTAACATTATCAGTTTCTACTTCGACAGAGAATACATCGTTTAGACGGTTAGTAACTGCCGGATTAAATGAAGCTTCTAACACACCAGATCGCATTGCTGCGCGAGAAACTACTTGATTACGTGAATTATCAAAGTCACTACGGAATTGATCAATTTCTTGTAGGGTTAATTCGTGAGACATAGATTACACTCCTTTAATTTTTTTATCATGTTTTTCATTATATTTACTATACAGCAAATAATGATTTAATACACTAATTTTGTGAATGAAAGTAGCTTTCATAAGTATTTCAATAGACGTTATGAAGTATAATATTTATAACAATATCGGAGGGAAGAACTATGAAAAAGAATATTTTTGTATCAGGAATTACCCTAATGACAATGCTTTTAGCTGTAGGTTGTAGTAATAATGCGACCCAATCAAATACTAATAATGAAGCTAAAAGTACTAAGACAAGCCATAAAAAGAGCCACAAAGCTAAAAAACATACAACTAAGAAAGATAAGACTGATATAGATACTGATAATTCAGAAACTACTAACTCAGATAAAAAAACTGATAAGAATAGCAGCGAAGGTTCCAAGAGTAGTACTAGTGAAAAAGCTAGCCAGAATGAATCAGCAAACTCGAATGCTTCTTCTAATTCAAATGAATCAAAAAATACAAATAATTCAAATGGCTCATCCAATTCTTCAGCATCTAATACTCAAAATAATGGCGGTCAAAGTGCTGCGTCAGCTAATAGCTCTTCAGATGCTATGTTTAATAAGATGGTTTCTAATACTATCAAAGAAAATGGCTACTCAAGTAGCTATGGCCCAGACAACTTTACGTTAATTGATGGTGGTAATGGACAATATTCTTTAGCTGAGAAGTCAACTGGAACAATTGTTGGTCATTATTCCGTAAAGAATGGTGATCTTTACAAGCAAGATGTGATTACTGGAAATGATGTTAAGGTTAAATAATGGTTTATTATCAGAAAATGACGCCTGAAGGCTATCAGGAAATTAAAGACGAGATAGCCCGCTTAAAAAAAGATCGGCCACGAAGAATTAAAATCTTACAAGAAGCTCGTAGTATGGGAGACTTATCAGAAAACTCTGAATATACTACAGCTAAGATGGAATTAGGGCATTTGCAAAGTCGCTTGCGCTATTTAGATAAGCAATTAAGATATTCAGAAATTATTCAAAAAGATGAAAGTGGAACTATTGATTTAGGATCAAATGTTACTTTGCTTTTTGATGGTGATGATGAAGCTGAAAAATATCGTATTGTTGGTAGAATGGAAGCAGATTTAGCTAAGGGAAAGATATCCTTTGATTCGCCTTTAGGGCAAGCCTTAATGAAGCAAAAAGCTGGTGCAACAGTAACTGTTGAAGCGCCAGCTGGAAGTTATGATGTTAAAATTATCGCTGTAAATTAAAAGACATCTCGCTTATGCGGGATGTCTTTTTCTTATCTAAATATTTATTCAATATTAATTGTATTTTCCTTATCTTCTTCAGTTAACTTTGGTAAGGTAATGGTTAAAACGCCATTGACGTCTTTTGCGGAAATGTCTTTAGAGTCAACATCAGGAATACGATAACTTCTTTGAATGTGACCAACGCTTCTTTCACGGTGAAGAACATTGCCATTGTTATTGTCTAAGTTATCGAATGAATCCCGACTACCTGAAACGTTTAGAACGCCATCTTTATATGAAACTTTGATGTCTTTCTTATCCATTCCTGGCATGTCAACCTTAACAATATAGTCCTTATCAGTTTCTGCTACATCAGATTGCATAATGTTCTTGATGGAACTGTCGTCAAAAAAGTCTTTTGGAAAACTAAACCAATCACTTAATTGATCCATCATATTATCGTTGTTACGATTTTTCATCATTTCGTTTGCCATAATAAAACTTCCTTCCATTACGCTCTCTACAATTTCTATTGTAGTAGGTCCGTAGGGAAAGTAAAATATTTAGCACTCTAATTAGAGCGGTGCTAATAAAAATAAAAAAATAGGATTTAGAAGCACTCTAAATCCTATTTTTGATGGTTAGTCTAAATCTTTACCGTTAGATTCAATAACTTTCTTATACCAGTTAAATGAATCCTTTTTTGAGCGTTCTAGCGTTCCGTCACCCTTGTCATTCTTGTCAACATAGATGAAGCCATAACGCTTGTCCATTTGACCCGTTCCAGCTGAAACTAAGTCTATGCATCCCCAAGGAAGATAACCCATCAAGTCAACACCATCTAACACAACGGCCTTTTCCATTTGTTCAATGTGTTTTCTCAAGTAATCGATTCGATATGGATCATGAACTGACCCGTCAGCTTCACGTTTGTCGTAAGCACCGAGACCATTTTCAACGATAAATAGTGGCTTGTGGTAGCGGTCAGTTAGGTGGTTAAGAGAGATTCTCAAACCTTCTGGATCAATTTCCCAACCCCAGTCACTACGCTCTAAAGTAGGGTTTTCTACGATCGCTTCTTGTAAGTCAGTTAATTCATCTGGTTTGACTTTCTTACTTGAAACAGTAGTGGATTGATAGTATGAGAAGCCAACGTAGTCTACTGTACCTTCTTTTAAGGCAATTTTATCTTCTTCAGTGATATCTGGACGGTAGCCATTTCTTTCAATGTAATCTTCAACAGCATTTGGATATTCACCATTAACGTGGACATCAGAGAAGAAGTCACGTCTTTGTTCAAACTTATCAGCAAGTAAAACATCATCTGATGATGGAGTTAGAGGACGAACAGGTGAGTAATTAATCATACAACCAATTTGAAAGTCTGGATTAATTTTGTGGCCTTCTTTAACTGCTAAAGCAGAAGCAACTAATTCATAGTGAGCTGCTTGATACATAGCAGCTTCTTTTTCTTTATCGCCCATTCTGTTCTTAAACAAGATACCAGAGTTAGTAGCCATTAAGAAGTCATTGTTAAAACTAGATTGATTATCAATTTCGTTGAAAGTCATCCAATATTTAACTTTATTCTTGTAACGCTTAAAGCAAACACGGGCAAAGCGAACAAAGTAATCAATTAATTTACGGTTAGTAAAACCACCATATTCTTTGACTAAGTGATAAGGAATTTCAAAGTGAGAAAGGGTAATTACAGGTTCAATTCCATACTTATGACATTCATCAAATAAGTCATCGTAGAACTTAAGACCTGCTTCATTAGGTTCTTCTTCATCGCCTTTAGGAAAAATTCTAGTCCAAGCTATTGAAGTACGAAAAGCTTTAAAGCCCATTTCAGCCATTAACTTAATATCACCCTTGTAGTGATGGTAAAAATCAATGGCCTCATGATTAGGATAGTTTTTACCAGGAATAACGCCATCAGTAATTTCACGCGGCTTAGTGGCTGATCCTACTGTCATAACATCCGCTACAGAAATTCCCTTTCCATCTTCATCCCATGCACCTTCAAGTTGGTGAGCAGCAACAGCGCCGCCCCATAAAAAGCCCTTAGGCATAGTGTATCCAGTCATATTCAATACGTCCTTTCTAAAGTAAGCGTTTTCGGAATTCATTCTACAAATTAAAAACTCAATTGTAAAGCGTAAAAGTATAGAATTTTATTTTTTATAAGAAAACAGTTATTATTGTTGCAAGCGGTTTCATAGTGGAGTATTATACAGGTGTTGTCTGAATTGTTCAGGAACAATATTGAAAGGACAGATACAATAATGACTAAAAAAGATCAGAGTTTAGAACAAAAGAAACATGACATGAGTGTAAGATCTATAAATTTTAGCCGCTATTTAATGATTCGTTATTTTTCTGCGACGTTCTTATTCACTAATCTATTTTGGTTAGTTTTTGCAATTTGTTACCACGATATTGTTGCTTCGATAATTTCAGGATTATTATTTGTTTTATTATTAATAGCTTCAGTAGAGCAAGTAAGTAAATGGAATGTTAAAAATACTGACTTAAAATTTACCAAACTGTATTATCAACTGCAGCTAGCTGCAAATGTAATCTTTGCTATGGGTTGCTATTTACCATTTGGAAAGATTCTATTTCCTTTTATGGCTACAAACGATGTCGCAAATGTGATCTTTACGATTTTAATTATTGGAATATTAGGATCCATCTTAATCTTAAGAAGAATTAGCAACATTCAAAATGGTCGCGACAAATATGCAGGAGCAATTAAGACATTTGAAAGTAATAGACAGTAGGACAAATTGAGGGGGATGTACTATGTCTGACACTGCGCAACCATCATTTAAAAATAAAATGATGAAGGCTTTAGGTAAGTTCTCAGGTTCACGTTTTGTACGTGCAATTATGGGTGCTGGTTATTCTATTATTGCCTTTTCTATCATTGGATCTATGTTTTTGGTCTTAACAGTATTACCACAAGTTATTACTGCTAAGGGATTTGTAGATTTTTATAACAATACATTTGGACGTTTTAACAATATTTATACTGTTATTTACAACGCCACAATGGGTATTATTGCGATATACTTTGCTGGATCATTCGCTTATAACTATGCCGATATTTATCGCAAAGAAGAAAACTTATTGCTTGATCCATTAAACGCTGTTTTCTTAACTTTAATGGGCCTATTCATTACCGTTCCACAATTAGTTTGGAAGGGCGGCAATACTATTTTTGTTAATATCTTAAAGAAAGATAATGTTGTTGCCGGAGGATATGGTATCTCTGGATCAGGTTTAACAAGAATTGGTGCGACTGGTATTTTTACTGGTTTGATCGTTGCTTGGTTAACTGTTCAAATTTATCGCTTCTGTATTAAACATAATTGGCGTATTAAGATGCCAGCATCTGTTCCATCTGGTGTTGCTAACTCATTTACTGCCTTAATTCCTGGTTTCGTCATTGCAGTAGTTATTGCGGTAATTGATGTAATTTTAATTGTACTTGGTACAGATATTTTCCAACTCCTATTTATCCCATTCTCATTTGTTTCAAATATTGCTAATACCTGGTGGGGAGTATTAATTATCTTCTTCCTGATCCACTTCTTATGGTGGTTTGGTATTCATGGTGCAACCATTATTTCAAGTTTCTATCAAGCCATTGTTTTATCAAATATGGCTGCTAATGCTGCTGGTGCTCACTATGTGTTTGCTGGTGAATTCTCAAACGCCTTTGTAATTATGGGTGGTTCTGGTGCTACCCTTGGTATGGCTCTTTGGATGGCATTTGCTGCTAGATCAAAGCAATTACGAGAACTTGGTAAACTTGAAGCTGTTCCTGCTGTATTTAACATTAACGAACCTTTACTATTTGGTTTGCCAATTGTTTATAACATTAAATTGTTTATTCCATTCTTAGCTGCTCCAATGGTATGTTCAATGACTGCTTATGCTGCAATTGCAACTCACTTAGTTCCTAAGATCATTGTTCAACAACCATGGCCAATTCCTGTAGGTCTTGGTGGTATGATGGCTACTGCTAGTTGGCAAGGTTTTGTTTTAGCCTTGGTCAATGCTATAATTGCCTTCTTGATTTGGTATCCATTTATTAAGCACTATGACAACGAATTGCTTAAGAAGGAACAAGCAGATGCTACTAAAGCATAATTAAAAAGTATAGACTTTTAAAATCTTCGTAGTTTAAAATATAACTATGAAGATTTTTATTTTAAGGACATAGTAATGAAAAAATATGAATTAGTTGCGGATAAAATAAAAGCTTATATTACCAAAAACAAACTTCATCATGGAGATAAATTACCAACAATTACCGAATTGATGAAAGAATATCAGGTCGGCAAATCTACTATCTTACAAGCGATTACGTTGTTGACTCAACGAGGAATAGTTTATAAAGTTCAAGGTTCTGGAGTTTTTGTCAGACCTACAGGGCGAGATGGCTATATGTCACTTACTGATAACGCCGGCTTTGCACATGTCTTAAAAGATCCTACTACTGAAGTGATTGAGTTTGCCGAAAAAAGGGCTCCTAAACCTTTATGTGACTATCTGCATTCTGATGAAGTATGTTACTTTATAAAAAGATTGCGCAGACAAGAAGGTAAGCCATTTGTTTTGGAAGAATCATATTATCCTAAGAGCATTATTCCGTTTATGAGTAAGGAAATTGCTGAAGGATCGATTTTTGACTATATCAAAGATGGTTTAAAGAAAGAAATTCGTTTCTCTGATAAATATATGCGTGTTAGAAAGTTAACTGCTGATGAAGCCAAATATCTAGAATTAGAAAAAGGGGATCCATGTTTAGAAGTGTATGATACCTTCTATTTAGCCAATGGGACACCATTTGATAGTTCTAAATTGGTATACAATTATCAAAACTCTAAATTCTATGATCAAAGTTCTGATGATATTATTTAAAAAAATAGTCCTAGTCTCAAAATACAAATTCTTTGAGACTAGGACTATTTTTGTTTTGTATAGGCTAAGACATTATTTTTCATTTGCTTTAGTTGTTTTTTTGCGCCTTGCTTTAACTGCCAGCTATAAAACCAGGTACCGATATTAGAATGTTTCTTTTCGTCATAGCTAAGAACATCCTCTTTAAAAACAATCTGACAACCCTGCGGTGTATCAGTTAAATAGTAGCCAATTTTAACATTTATTTTAGGTGACTTAAAAACCGAAACATATTTCTTACCAAATTCATATTCAGTGATTTCGGCTTTCACATTTCTTTGTTGATATGTTGTTCCTGCAGCAATTTTAACAGGTAAGTCATTACCACGGGATTTTTTAATTGCTTGAGTAAGTTGCCTATCTAGGTAATTAAAGAAATCTTTTGCTTCGAAGTTTGCTTGTTCTTTGATTGTAATCATTTTGTCTGTCTTTCTCTATCTATTTTGTCAAAAAAATAGAGCCTAGAAAAAGCTAGGTTCTATCTTGTTTTTTAGTCTAAATCTTTTCCATGGGAGGCAATAACTTTTTTATACCAGTTAAAGGAATCCTTAGGATATCTCTTTAAAGATCCATTTCCTTTGTCATCACGATCAACATAAACGAAGCCATAGCGTTTTTTCATTTCACCAGTACCATTTGAGACTAAGTCTATTGCTGACCACATGGTATAACCCATCAAAGGAATACCATCTTCATTAACTGCTTCTTCCATTGATTTGATTTGGGCACGAAGATAGTCAATTCGATAGTCATCATGAACTTTATGATCTTCAGTTAATTCATCGCCCCAACCAAGACCATTTTCAACGATAAAGAGGGGCTTATGGTATCGATCCCAAAGGTCATTTAAGGCAATTCGTAATACATCTGGGTCCGTTGCCCATCCCCAGGCGTTGTAGTCAAGATAAGGGTTCTTAACGCCACCTGCGGAAACATTACCATTAGCTTTTGCATCTGCTTCATGTGTAGTAAGAACATTAGAAGTGTAACAAGAAAAGCTTAGGAAATTTGCTGGATAGTTTTTTATTAACTCATAGTCTTCTGGCTTGTCATCAAGTTTGATGCCATCACGTTCATATTGCTTTAAACGATATTCAGGATAACGACCTCCAGTTTGAACATCTGAGTAAAAGAGCATCTCTTGTTTAGCTTTCATAACTAAAATTTGATCAGCTGGGTCAGCAGTATAAGGATAGTAAGCAGAGTAGGCAAGCATTTGACCTACTTGATTGTTTTGATCGATTTCATGAGCTAGCTTAACTACTTTACTGCTTGCTACAAACTGATTATGAGCTCCTTGAGCACGATTTTGTTCACTACCATCAATTAATCCGCCGCCCATATAAGGAGCCATGTCCATAGCATTAATTTCGTTAAAGGTTAGCCAGTATTTAACTTTTCCTTTGTAGTGATTCATTACAATATCAGCATAATGAACAAAAATGTCAATCATTTTTCGGTCTTTCCAGCCACCAAAACGATTAACTAAAGATAAAGGAGTTTCATAGTGGGAGAGAGTTACTAAAGGTTCAATGCCATATTTAGCACATTCATCAAAGACCTTATCATAGAAGGCTAAGCCTTCTTTATTTGGTTCGTTATCATCGCCACTTGGTAAGATACGTGACCAATTTAATGATAGACGGAACATATTAAAGCCCATGTCAGCCATATATTTAATATCTTCTTTATAGTGGTGATAGAAGTCTGTTCCCTCATGGCTTGGATAGTAATAGTCAGCTAAAGGAGCTGGTTTTGCTCCTTCGGGTAGTTTAAACTCTTTTCCCCAAACCATTGGAGTAGATCCAGTTTTGCCATCAGCAGTTTTCCAGGTGACTTTTCTTGGTTCACTAGCAGAACCATTAGTTAGTACATCAACGGCGTTTAATCCTTTTCCACCGTCTTTATAACCACCTTCATACTGGTTTGCAGCACTAGCACCGCCCCAGTAAAAGTCTTTAGGCATAGAGTAGTTTTTTGTCATATTTTTTCCTTTCTTAATTTGTTTAAATTTATAAAAAAAGTTCTAGAATTGCTCTAGAACTTTTACTTAAAAGCTATTTGTCTCCAAAACGACATAATTTCGTTCATTGTAGCGATTTCGGCTTGTTGAATATTCAACTGGTTGACCATTGTTTAACCAGACAATTTGTTCCAGCTCTAAGATTGGATCGTCTTTTTTGGCTTGAAGATACTGTTGATCCCAATCATCAGCTTTGGTAGCTTTAATTTTACGATAGGCAACGCCAAATTTAAGTTTCAAATTATGATGAAGATAATTATAGATAGAATTATGTAATATATCTTCATTTAAATCTGGAACTAAGTTAACTGGCATAAATGTATGTTCCAGAATCAGAGGTTTACCTTCAAGCCGTCTTAGACGACGAATATTGTAAACTGGATCGCTAGATTTTAATTTTAAGTAATGTTGAACATCTTCATTTGGAAATTCAACATTAAACTCAATGATATCGCTAGTGACCCCATTAGATCCTAGTAGATTAGCTAAACCACTAAAAGCATTTGCTGGTGAATCAAATTTATCTTGAATTGGAATTGGGCCTAAGACAAAAGTGCCGAGACCAGATTCTTTATAAACCAGACCTTTTCTTTGTAGACCATCTAAGGCCTTCTTAACAGTTAAACGGCTTACGTGTAATTCTTCTGCAAGTGTTTTTTGGTCAGGAAGGGGAGTTTGAGGTTTATAGACTCCATCTTCAATTCTTTTTTGTAGAATTCGAGCAACTTTTAAGTATTTCGCTTCTGCAGTCATTATTTTTCAGCCATTTTTTTGTAAACAGCTACTACTTCTTTTGCTAAGTCAATAAAAGTAATGGCTGTCATCAAGTGGTCTTGTGCATGAACCATGTAAAGGTCAACTTTTACGTGGTTACCTTGTGCTTCTTGGGTTAACATATCGGTTTGGACATTGTGAGCATTTACTAAACCTTCATTTGCTTGCTTAATAAACTCATCAGCCTTTCCAAAATCGCCTTTCTTAGCAGCTTGAATTGCTTGCATAGCAGCAGCTTTTGCATTACCTGCTTGCATAATAATTCCCATTACAACTTGCATGTTATCGCTATTTTCTTGTGCCATAATTTTAATTCTCCTAGATAGTATTTTTAAAATAAAAGATGCTCCTGACAATTATTTATTTTACTATGTCAGCAAGCATCTCCCATAAATTATTTTTGTTTTAATTCTTGAATTCCTTGATCAATTGCTGCATCACAATCAATTGGTAATTGCAGTAGCATTTGTCCGTCTATCTCAAGACCTTTAGGGACTTGGATAATACCTGGAAAATGATAGCCATGATGAGCTTTAGTTTCATTATCTAAATAAATAGAAACTTGTCCATCTGCGCTGACCCCAATTTTAAAGTGATGACCGTTACGATCAAATTCGTTAACAATTTTTACTTCGTCGTTCATTTAACTATTTATCGCCCATTAATTCTTGAGCAGTTTCAAGAACATGCTCACCATTCATCATACCGTAGTCTTGCATGTTAATAACTGCTAATGGGATGCCTGCTTCATCAGTAATCTTTTTAACACTGTCTTCCATGTATTGAACTTGAGGTCCAAGCATTAATACATCTGGGTGTTCATTATCAATTTCATCTTGAATACCTGATGCTGCAGTAGCAAAGATCTTGTAGTCCTTACCTTTTTCTTTAGCTGCGTTTTGCATCTTTGATACTAAAAGTGAAGTTGACATACCTGCTGAACAAGCTAACATAATAGTTTTATCTGCCATAATAATTATCTCCTTTTTGTAAATATAATTAAGTGTTTTTCAGTGTTAGAGTGTTGATCTATAAATTAAATGTATGCACTTTCATCATTGAAAGCATTTACATTATAGCACGATTTTGATCATAAGTGTTAGTTAATAGCTGAAAAAATTATTTACCTTCAGCTTCCCTTTGGACTAAGATCTTGTCGTACTTTCTAGCAAATGGCCAGTAGATCAAAGTTGAAATAACTAATGTACATGCTTGCCAAATTGCCATCTTCCAGCCACCAATTAGGAAACCGGAGATAACAGCTGGCATTGTCCACGGACAAGCAAAACCATTAAGAGGGGGAACAATACCAGTTCTAATTACGAAGTAAGTTGAGATAGCAACTACAACTGGTGTTAAGAAGAATGGAATTGCTAAGAATGGGTTCATAACAATAGGTAAACCGAATAGGAATGGTTCGTTAATGTTAAAGATACCAGGAACTAATTCAACTTTACCGATTGAACGTAATTGTGCTGATTTAGCAGCAATTAAAATAAAGATAATTAAACCAATAGTGATACCTGAACCAGTCAAGTTAATAAAGTTGTTGTAGAATTCGTTAGTAACAACGTGAGCACCATTGGCAATGGTTAATTTACCAGCTTTGTACAATTGAGCATTATCAAAAGAGTTAGCTTGAAGCATAGGGCCAGCAAGAGAACCAACAATTAAACCACCGTGAACACCAAAGAACCAGAAGAATGGTACTAAGAATCCAATAGCGATGGCACCACCAAGTGAATCTGAAATACCTTGAAGTGGAATTTGAAGAGTCTGGTAGGTCCATTGTAAGAAGTCTGAACCAGTAGTTAACTTAAAGCCTGCGTAAATAAGCATAGTACCAATTAAGATAATTCCTGATGGAATCATAGCAGTAAATTGGTTAGAAACAGCAGCTGGAACTTGTTCGGGTAACTTAATAGTCCAACCTTTTTTCATAATAGCTGAGTAAATCCAGCCGACTAATAAACCAACAATAATTGCGGCAATCATACCGTCTCCGCCAAGCCAGGTAATGTTAAATACTCCTGTAACTGGAGATTCTAAGAATGTTTGTAAAGCGTGTGGTAACTTATCAATATTTTCAGTTACTGCTTTTGCACTCATTCCACCGTCAATACCTTTAGCCATGGCATTCTTTAATGGACTGTCAATAGTTAAAGTTTGAAGCATTAAGAATGCAGCTAATGAAGTAAGACCGGGTGCTAGTGGTTCATAGCCTTCATTTTTAACATAAATATAGGCAATACCAACTGCTGCCCACATAGCCATGATACTAAAAGTAGTAGTGTAGGCTTGGTTGAAGAATGCACCCCAATCGGAAGCATTAATTGCATTAGCTACGGCTGGAATAGGAATATTTCCTAAAATTAAGAAAATAGATCCAATAAGGATAAATGGTAAAGTATAAATCATACCATTTTGTAAGGCTTGGATAGCCTTAGTATTAACAAATTTCATTACTGGAGGCAGTATGCGTTTATTAACAAACACACTAAAGCCTGATTGTTTTTGTTCGCTCATTATATTTCGTCTCCATTATCTTTTAATACTTTTTGGAACCAATAAAATGATTTCTTTGGAACACGTTTTAAATCTTTTAAGTCATGATTTGAACGGTTGACATAAACAGCACCGTAACGCTTTTCCATATCGGCATGTGAACTTGGAATGTCGATTAATCCCCAGCCTAGATAACCTAAAACTTTAGCTCCATCTAAGAACATGGCATCTTTCATAGCCTTAATATGTTCTTCATGGTAAGCAATACGTTCATCATCTTCGATCATATGCTCACCATCCCAAGTTTCTTTTAGGCCGATTCCGTTTTCAATTGGGAAGACTGGAATCTTGTAATGGTTGTACATAGTGGTAATAGCGTTTCTAAAACCAAGTGGATCAATTGTCCAGCCCCAAGCATTTGTCTTGAGATAGTTGTTTTCTACACCGCCATAATTCATGTAACAGTTAGGTGCAACGTCAACAGGAATTTTATCAGCTGAAACTGTCCAAGAAGAATAGTAACTAAAAGCTAAAAAGTCAGCTTTTGCTTTTTTCATTTCTTCTTTATCATCTTCGGTTATATCCCAACTAATATTATGTTCTTTAGCATATTGCATCACTTCTGGTGAATAACCGCGACCAGTATCTGCATCATAAATATTGAAATTCAAAAATTCTTGAATTTGTTTTGCTGCCCAAACATCAGTAGACTTCGAAGTTTCAGGATAAATTTGTTGGAAGGCAAGCATTCCACCGATTTTTACATCATCATATTTTTCATGGATGTAATTAGCTAATCGAATATGACTGATCATGGTGTGGTGAAAGATGGTATACATATCATCTAAAATTTTGTCACCTTTTTCATAACCGGAGATGTTAAATACTTCATCTTGGAAATAAAGATTGTGTTCATTGAAAATAATCCAGTACTTAACTCGATCTGAAAAATGATCAATCATCTTTTTGCCGAATCTAACAAAAGCATCAACAACATGGCGTGACATAAAACCGTTGTATTCTTTAGCTAGGTGTAGTGGCATGTCAAAGTGATAAAGACAAATCATTGGCTCGATTCCGCGATCAAGCATAGCATTTACTAATTTGTCGTAAAATTCAATTCCCTTAGGATTAAAATCCCCGTCTCCCTCGGGACAAACTCTTGACCATGAAATTTGAATACGATACATATTCATATTCATTTCTTTCATTAGGTCTAAATCCTCATCATAACGATGGTATTCATCAATCGCGCTGTGCCAGTCTGTAGTATTTTCTGTAGCAGGTCGTACATCGTAAACTGATAAGCCTTTACCGTCTTCATCCCAGGCGCCTTCAGTTTGCATACTTGAAACTGAATTGCCCCAGAAGAAGTCTTTAGGCATTTTTTGCTTATTCATAATATTCCCTCTTTGCAATCGCTTACATATTTTACATGTATAAATATAAGCTTATTTAAAATAGAAGTAAAGCACTTTCATTTTAAAATATATACTTTTACTTAATTAGATAACAAAAAAGGACTGAGGTAGTTTCCTCAGTCCTTTTTCATGATGCTTTCAAACACATTTATTTAATAATAAAAAAGTGTCTATATAAAATTTAATGCTCTTTTTCAAAATCTGCAACCGCTCCACGCAAATTTGCTTCATTTTTTAACGTACAAATATCCAAAATTGGTTTAATTGTCGTAACTTCGATCTTATTTCTTAATTTAGCAATCTCATCATCAAGTAGTGGAACTAATTCCGGATTTTGTGAAATTCCACCACCAATAATAATTTTTTCAGGATCAAAACTGTGTTGAATATTAAAAATTGCGACAGCAAGAGCATGTAAGAACTTTTCGCGTTCTTCTTGAGCAATTGGATCATCAGTGTCTGCGAGTTCAAAAACAGTTTTACCGTCAAAATCTTTTCCAGTTTTCTTATTGTAGCTCTTAGCCATGGTAACAGGTGAAGCTAGATCGCTTAACTGCTTACCATCAATAATCATAAAGCCAAATTCACCACCGTAGAGATGAGCACCATGCCAAATTTGATTGTTAATAATGATACTTCCGCCAACACCGGTCCCAATAACTAAAAATGCCATGCTCTTGCATCCTTTAGCTGCTCCGTCAGCGATTTCGGCAAGAGCTGCACAATTTGCATCATTTTCGATACTTACTGGTAGACCAAATCTTTTTTCTAATTCAGGTACGATTTTAAAGTTATGAATATAAGGTAGGGCACTTGCTCCTTCAATTACTCCGGTAGCTTTATTAACAGCACCGAGAGAAGAAATTGCTACACCATCAATTTTATGATTAGCTTTTATTTCATTAACTGCATCAGTTAATTCCTCATAAAAAGTATCTAAATTATCTGGCGTATCAATGGTAAATATCATTTTTAATTTTTGATTTATCCAAGTAGCGATTTTAATAGTTGTTCCGCCAATATCAATTGCAATTAAGTTCATTAGTATTACCTCTCTTTTTATCTTATATTTCATGTTAATCACCAAAGTAAGCGTTGTCAATAAGTATATATTTTTCATGAAGTACAACTAATATTAAATGTTTTGCTATAATTGAAAGTAATTGATATAAAGGGGAAAAGACATGAATACGCCATCATCCAGACAAGGAAATTTGACTAGATATATTGTTTATTTAGTCTTGTATTTAATTGTAATTGGAGTTAAAAAATTAGCTCTATTAAATGATCATGTAAATAAAATAGGGTACTTTTTTTTCTTACTTTGTTCCTTGTTTACTTTATATTTTTATATTCGTCAATTTAATCGAGAACAACGATTTTTTGAAGAAAGGCCTACAATGCCTTTATTGGCAGATTATGGATTTATAGTTGGTGTATCCATTCTCGTGATTTTAGGACGTATTTTTGTTTCCTATCTTCAAGCTAAGGGAAGCGTGCCCTTAATGTCTTTTCAAATAATTTATCAAAAAGCTGAATGTAATCTTTTATTTTGGTTTCTTATATTTTCTACTGGTCTTTTGCTGCCAGCGATGCAAGTATATTTAACAACAGGCTTTTTCTTTAATTATGGGTTTAGAGCCCAGAATATGGTTAGCGGTATAGTTAGCATTATGTGTTCAGGCTTTCTCTATGGAATACTTAATTTTCAAACTTCATTTAGTTTATTTATTCTTAATAGTCTTTATGGGATGCTATTTGCTTGGTCTTACTTATATTCACAAAGAATCGTGATGCCAATTTATTTAGCAATCCTAAATGGAATTTTTATGGTGATTTTAGCCTAACAAAAAACGAGGAACTTCGTAGAGTTCCTCGTTTTTAATATAAGCGGATAGCGTGAATCGAACCCGCATCTTCAGCTTGGGAAGCTGACATTTTACCATTAAACTATACCCGCATAAGCAAAATGATTATATCATTTTGCTAACGATGTGGCAACTGATGTCTGTCTAGGTTATATTCTGACCGGTCAAGTAGAGAAGTAAAATTTTGAAAGAGCCAACGACGTAATTCAGATGGCTTTAACACTAAGGGCATTCTTTCATGAACTGGAAGCACAGTATCATTAGAAGCAGTAGTGACCATTGAAAAGTCATCCCCTTTATAAATACCAGCAATTAATGCCATCGGTTCATCTTTTGCAGTAAAAGATGAGTGTTCATGATAGGTTTTGTTATTTGATGCAAGGTAAGTTTGCTTACTACTTTCCCAGAATTCATTAGCTAAAATAATGCACCGCTGGCGAGCAAATGAATCATCCCACATTGATGGTTTTTCTTCATAAAAACGCTCTACCCGAGCATTATAAATTACTCGATTCTTTTTAAATGGACTTGGATAGCCCCATTTCTTTTCAACTAACTTTAGTTCGTCATCGCTATATAGCATAACTAAAGATGGAGATTTAGGATAAATTTGAGTAACAGATTCAAATTTGTCTTCAATGTTTTTTGATACAACTAGTGGTAATTCTAAATCAGTTTTTAGATATGTCTTAATTTCTTTAAGCGATGGCATTTCATAATGACTACACATCTCTATTCATCCTTTCTTTATGTAATTTTTCTCTCAATTTAATTTTAGCAACTTTTAGGTAAGTTTAAACAAATAAGGATTTTTGCTAGAATTGGAGGTAAAGCTAAAGATTACAGATATATTGGAGAAAAAATATGACAAAGGAAATTTTATTAACTGGGGATAGACCAACCGGAAAACTTCATATTGGTCACTATATTGGCTCCTTAAAAAACCGTGTAAAATTACAAAATGAAGGTAAATATGAGCCTTATATTATGATTGCGGACACTCAAGCGCTAACTGATAATGCTAGAGATCCTGAAAAAATTAAGAATAGCTTAATTCAAGTAGCTTTAGACTATTTAGCTGTTGGACTAGATCCTGAAAAGTCTACTATCTATGTGCAATCACAAATCCCTGCTCTTTTTGAATTAACTGCTTATTACATGGATTTGGTAACAGTTGCACGTCTAGAAAGAAATCCAACTGTTAAAACTGAAATTAAGCAAAAGAACTTTAAAGATTCAATTCCAGTTGGTTTCTTAAACTACCCAGTTTCTCAGGCAGCAGACATTACTGCTTTTAAAGCAACAGTAATTCCAGTTGGGGATGATCAAGAACCAATGCTTGAACAAACTAGAGAAATTGTTCGTACTTTTAATAGAGTTTATAACACTGATATTTTAGTTGAACCAAAGGGTTACTTCCCACCAAAGGGACAAGGTAGACTTCCAGGTTTAGATGGAAATGCAAAAATGTCTAAATCACTTGGAAATGCAATTTACTTGTCCGATGATGCAAAGACTGTACAAAAGAAAGTTATGTCAATGTACACGGATCCAAACCATATTCATGTTGAAGATCCTGGTCAAGTAGAGGGTAATACTGTCTTTACTTATCTTGATGTTTTTGCACCAGATAAAGATAAGGTGGCTGAACTTAAGGAACAATATCAAAAAGGTGGCTTAGGGGACGTTAAAATTAAACGCTACTTGAATAAGGTTCTTGAAGAAGAACTTGGGCCAATTAGAGAGCGTAGAGAGAAGTTTGCTCAAGATCCAGATGCTGTATACGAAATGTTACTAGAGGGATCAAAGAAGGCAAATGAAGTTGCTAACCAAACTTTACAAGAAGTTAGAGAAGCAATTGGTTTAAATTATTTTGATAGGTTAAATAAATAATTTAAAGAGGGTAAGACTGATGACAAGAGACAGGATTCCGTGGAAGCAATATTTTATGATGCAGGCGTTAGTTATTGCACAGCGCTCAACTTGTGACCGAGCCCTAGTGGGAAGTGTGTTGGTCAAGGACGACCGGATGATTGCCACTGGTTATAATGGAAGTGTTTCTGGACAACCTCATTGTGATGACGTTGGTCACTTAATGGTTGATGGACACTGTGTTAGAACTATTCACTCAGAAATGAATGCCTTAATTCAGTGTGCTAAAAATGGTATTTCAACTGAAGGTACTGAAATCTACGTGACTTATTTTCCTTGCTTTAATTGCAGCAAATGCCTAGTTCAGGCTGGTATTAAGAAAATTAACTATTATTATGATTATCATGATAATCCGTTAGCACTCAAGTTACTGCGTGAAAAGGGTGTGGCGATTGAACAAGTAACGCTAGATCATAAATATGTTCAAAGCTTAGCTGAGAGGTTAGAGAAGACGGATAATGAAAAATAAGTTTATCAGTTTTGGAATACTCCTAATTTCTTTTTTACTATTTACTGCTAGTACAACTTCTTTTGTTAGTGATCTGCAAAATTTATTTAATAACCAAACTAAAGAATTAGTAACTCAAAAAAATAAAGAGTATCAAAAAACAAAAAATAAACCTGAGATTCGGCTTTTAAGTCTAAAAAATAGTAATGATATAAATAAAATTAGGCCGATGAAAAATCAGGTAATTATTGTAGCTGCATTACAAAATAAAAGAAAAAATGTTCAAATTCTTGTTGGTAAAAATTACCAAGATGTTTTGACACAAAATAAGTGTAGCAACATTATTCGATATGCAGGCGATAAATTAAGAAGTGAGAAAAAATCAAGCTTCAACTCAGGAATTCGATTAGTTTTTAATGCCTGTGCAACTTTAATTGCCCAAAAAGATAAGTTATCTTATGATAAAAATTCTTTGACGCAAGAAGAGTTACAAAAAATTGATCATCCACAAAGTGTAAGTTTAGTTTGGGGATTAGTGATTGCAGCTTTAATTAGTTTTGGATTAGTTTTATTCAAAAGCACGCGAAAGCCACATTAGGGCTTGACTAAAAGCTAGTTAGCCGTTAAAGTATCAATAGAAATTAAATATTAGAGCAAATAAACTGTTAGGTGAGACTCCTACGTGAACACATGCTGTCGCCCAGCAACATCCAGAGATGCCAACGGGTCAAACAGGGATCGTCGATATAAGGCCCTCCCCAGCCAGCTAGTTATGTTAAATAACCTTACGTCACGTAGTGTTAAAACTGAACGACGAGTATAAAAATCGCTTGGATTTAAGCCGATGCAGTTTTTGCATCGGCTTTTTGTTTGTTTGCTAGGTTCTTAAGAAAGGATGTTGAAGATGTTAAAAATCAACACTTCCGGCAAAAGACATACTACAGACACCAAGCTGGTGCGCCGGATTGCATGCGAAGATAAATTTGCAACACTGCAACGATTAAAAACCTCAATTAGTGGCCTTCAAACTAAAGATGCGAGGCAACGCTTAGCAAAAAATGGTCCTAACGAAATTGTAAATAAACCTAAAAATACTAGACTTCAATTTTTATGTGAAGCATTTATGACGCCTTTTACAAGTATTCTTTTAGGCTTAGCAATTGTATCTATTATGCTTAACTATAAATTAAAAGTTCATAATTTAGATACACCTGTTTTAATTATTTTAGTTTTAGCTATTTCTGGAATATTAAGTTTCATTCAAAATATCAAAATTAGAGCGGCTATTCAAAATTTACTACATAAAATATCGCCTACTACTAAAGTTATGCGCGACTGCATGCCACAAGAGTTGGCAACTAAAGAGTTAGTGGCTGGGGATATTATCTTGTTACAAGCTGGAGAAGTGGTTCCGGCAGATGTAAGAATTTTAAAGAATAATAATATAATTTGTTCAGCCGATTTCTTTATGGATGAAGATAATCCAGTATATAAGAGTGAAATTACTTCTTTAGGTCAGAGAAACAATCATGGTTATGTAGACTATGCCAATATTTTATACGCAGGTACCAGAATTATCTCTGGTTCTGGAGTTGGAGTAGTATTTGCGACTGGAAAAGAGACTATTTTTGGAAAATTATCTCAAAATATTTCCAAGATGGAATTAAAGAAGCACGTGTTTAATTTAGATACCAGAAATTTAACAAGAGTATTTTTAATTCTAGCTGCAGTTATTGTTCCTTTGTTTTTAGTAATTAGTAGTATGATGCATGGCAACTGGGAAAATACTTTAGTATTTGCTCTTGCAGTAGTTGTCGGATTAACCTCTGATGCAGTTCCTATTTCTATCACTAGCCAATTACTAAAAAATTCAATTCACCATCCGAGTAATAGCATGGTAATGAAAAAACAAAATCAATCTAACTAGGAATTTCTAAAAAAGAAATTCCTTTTTTGGTACACAAATTTATGTAGGCATGCTATGTTATACTAGCAGTTAAAAGACTTATGAGAGGAAGAATAAAGATGGCTGAAAAGAAAACTTTCTATATTACTACACCTATTTACTATCCATCTGGAAAATTAACTATCGGTAATGCATACACTACTATTGCTGCTGATACCATGACTCGTTATAAAAAATCTCGCGGTTTTGATACATTCTTCTTAACTGGAACTGATGAACATGGACTTAAGATTGAGCAAAAAGCTGAAGCACAAGGAATTAAACCACAAGAATTTGTAGATAAAATGGCTGATTCCTATAAGGACCTATGGAAAATGTTAGACGTTTCCTATGATCGCTTCATTAGAACAACTGATGAAGATCACATTAAAGCTGTACAAAAGATTTTTGAAAGATTATTAAAACAAGGAGATATTTACTTAGGCGAGTACACTGGTTGGTATTCTGTAGAAGATGAAGAATACTTCACTGAATCACAACTTGCTGAAGTATATAGAGATGATGATGGCAATGTAATTGGCGGAAAGGCTCCATCAGGACATGAAGTACGTTTAGTTAAGGAACCATCATACTTCTTCAGAATGAGTAAATATGCTGATCGCTTACTTCAATACTACAAGGATCACCCAGACTTTATTTTGCCTCACTCTCGTGAGAAAGAAATGGTAAATAACTTTATTAAGCCAGGCTTAGAAGACTTATCTGTCACTCGTACGACTGTTGATTGGGGAATTCCTGTACCTAGTGATCCTAAGCATGTTGTTTATGTTTGGATTGATGCTCTTTCTAACTATATTACTGCTCTTGGATATGGTTCAGATAATGATGCATTATTTAAGAAATATTGGCCAGCTGACGTACATTTAGTTGGTAAGGAAATTGTTCGCTTCCACACTATTTATTGGCCAATTATGTTAATGGCACTTGATCTTCCTCTTCCAAAGCAAATCTTTGGGCATGGCTGGGTATTAATGAGAGACGGTAAAATGTCTAAATCAAAGGGTAATGCCGTTTACCCAGAAATGATTGTTAAACGTTATGGCTTAGATGCTCTTCGTTATTACTTGATGCGTGCAATTCCATTTGGTTCAGATGGTATTTTTACTCCGGAAGATTTTGTTGAAAGAGTTAACTTTGATTTGGCTAATGACTTAGGTAACTTGTTAAATAGAACTGTTTCAATGATTAATCAATATCAAGATGGCCAAGTTGCTCCAGTTGCTTCAGAACAAGATGAATTTGCAAAAGATTTAATTAAAACAGCTAATGAAACAATTGCTGAATATCAAAAACAAATGGATGCCCTCCACTTCTCTCAAGCTTTAGATAGTGTTTGGAAGCTCATTTCTCGTGCAAATAAATATATTGATGAAACTACACCTTGGACGTTAAATAAAGAGGGCAAGAGTGAAGAACTATCTAAAGTAATGACTAACTTGGCTGAAAGTTTACGTTTAATTGCAATTTTAATTGCACCAGTTATGACGCAGAGCCCAGTTAAGATGTTTGAACAACTCGGACTTGACTGGAAGAATGATGATCAAAAGAAACTTGATTTTGGCGGCTTTGACTGGAACATTAAGGTAACAGAAAAGCCGACTCCAATCTTCCCACGACTTAAAAATGATGTTGAAGTTAAGTACATTAAGGAAGAAATGAAGAAGGCTAAGCCAAAGAAGAAGACTAGAAGTCAACAAAAAGAAGAAAAACACATTACAATTGATGATTTTGACAAAGTCAAAATTCAAGTAGGTCAAATTTTATCCGTTGAGCCAGTAAAGGGATCAAGTAAATTATTAATGTTTAAACTTGATTTTGGTGATGGAAACGAACGTCAAATTTTAAGTGGTATTCGTAAGTTTTATCCAGATGCAAGTGAACTTTTAGATAAAAAGGTCCTTGCAGTTACTAACTTAAAGCCACGTAAGATGCTAGGACATGAAAGTCAAGGTATGCTTTTATCTAGTGAAAAGGATGGCAAGGTTAAGTTAGCTATTGTTGGCGATGAACATGAGGTTGGAGCTGAATTAGGCTAATGGAGATTTTTGATTCGCATACACACTTAAATGATGCACCTTTTCGCGGAAAAGAAGACATTTATCTTGAACGAGCTAAAGAATTAGGTGTTGTGAAAAGTGCGGTTGCTGGACAAGATCCTGAATTTAACGAACGTGCGATTGACTTGAGTCAAAGATTCGATAACTTATATGCTATTGTTGGCTATTGCCCGGATGTTGCTAAAGACTATGATCAAAAAGCTGAGGATAAGCTAGTTGAGCAACTAAAAGAACCTAAAACTGTCGCGTTAGGAGAAATTGGACTAGATTATTATTGGGATGAATCCCCGAGAGAGGTACAACGCAAAGTTTTTGCGCGACAACTTGATTTGGCTCATAGTTTGAAAATGCCTGTTAATATTCATACTCGAGATGCTTTTGAAGATACTTATCAAGTTTTGAAAGATAGTCATGTCGGTGAATATGGTGGGATAATTCATAATTTCAATGGTGATCCGGAATGGCTCAATAAGTTTCTTGACTTAGGGATGATGGTTTCATTTTCTGGTGTGGTTTCTTTTACTAAAACAGTTGATGTTCATGCTTCAGCTAAGGTTGTGCCGTGGGACAAATTTTTAATTGAAACTGATGCTCCATATTTAACACCGAAGCCATACCGTGGAAAACAAAATGAAACAGGATATGTGCGTTATGTAGCTGAAGCAATTGCCGATTTGCGTGGAAGCTCTGTTGAAGAAGTAGCCAAGCATACATTTGAGAATACGATGAGGGCATATGGAATCAGAAAATAAAAAACAATTTAATGCTGTAATAGTTGTTGAAGGTCGAGATGATACCAAACGTCTAAAACAATTTTTTCCTGGAATTGAAACTATTGAAACCAATGGTTCAGAGGTATCTGAACAAACTTTAGCTGAAATAAAGAAACTTTCGCAAACTAGAGAAATAATTATTTTTACTGACCCAGATTATAATGGCGAAAGGATTCGACGTTTAGTTACCCAAGCAGCTCCTCAGGCTAAGCAAGCTTTTATTACACGCAAAGAAGGAGAACCAACTAAGCGTGGAAATAGTTTAGGAGTTGAACACGCTTCAAAAGAAGCTTTGATTCGTGCTTTAAGTGATTTGCATGAAGTTAAACCGATAGAAAGTGATATCACTAAGGAAAAGTACGATGAGTTAGGCTTAGGAATGAGCTCGGGCGCTCGTCTTTTACGTGAGAAGGTTGGGATTAAGCTAGGAATTGGATATGGAAATAGTAAACAATTTTATAAACGCTTAAAGATGTTTGGAATTACTTATGATGAATTAAAGAGGGCAGTTGAAGATGTCAAATAGTATGCCGATTGCAAGTCCAGTTAGAACTCAAGCAATTGTTAATCGCTATTTTATGCATGCGAAAAAGAATTTAGGTCAAAACTTTTTAGTAGATTTACCAGCAATTAAAGGAATTGTTGAAGCAGCAGATATTCAGCCAGGAGACCAAGTTATTGAAATTGGACCTGGAATTGGTTCATTAACTGAACAACTTCTTTTAGCTGGAGCCAAAGTTTTGGCTTATGAGGTTGATCAAGATTTACCAGAAATCTTAAACAATGAATTGCCACAAAAAATTGATGGTGAAGAATTGAAAGATCGGTTTAAGTTAGTAATGAAAGATGTATTGAAAGCTAACTTTGTAGAGGATAATGATGGCTTTCTTGATTTAAGTAAATCAGTTAAGATTGTTGCTAATTTACCTTACTACATTACAACTCCAATTATTTTTAATCTGATTAAGAGTGATTTAGATTTTTCAAGTTTAACCTTAATGATGCAAAAAGAAGTTGCTGAACGGTTAGTTGCTAAGCCTAAAACAAAGGAATATGGTCCCTTGTCTATTGCAGTGCAAAGCCGGATGAATGTTCGCTTAGCCGAAGAAGTAAAGAGCACATCTTTCATGCCAAGACCTAAAGTTGATTCCGCGGTTGTTGTCTTAACGCCACTTCTTGAAAAGCCTGACATTAATGATTATGCATTCTTCGATCATGTAGTGAAAATGTGTTTTGCTCAACGTCGTAAAACTTTAGCTAATAATTTGAAGACTTTAATTAAAGATAAAGATGAACGCGAGAAATTAATTAATGATCTAGGATTAGATGTTAGAGTTCGTCCGGAAGAATTAACTCTAAATCAATTTGTTCAGTTGGCACATCTTCTAAAAGATCGGCAAGTATAAAACGGTTACAAATTACAGACTTGAAAAAATATTAATTTTTTGATAAAATGAGTCCAAGCAAAGGAGTGACGTCCAGTGCCAACAACACTAATGGCAATTAAACAAAGTTTGGATTCTCATTTGGGTGAAAACTTAGTAGTAGTAGCTCAAGCAGGAAGAAAAAAAGTAACCCGTCGTAAAGGTAGATTAACTAAGACTTATCGGGCAGTATTTGTTGTAGATCTTGACCAAGATCAAAACAATTTTGAACGAGTATCTTATAGTTATACCGATTTATTAACCAAGAACATTGAACTTGAGTTTGATGAAATGTAGTCGACAATAGAATATTACGAACAATCACTAGTATTTCACTTAAAATGCTAGTGATTTTTCTTTATATAGAGTATATTTAAACGTAGAAATCTATTTAATGTTTAGGAAGGTAAAAGCATGAAACGTTCAGAAAGATTAGTTGATATGGTTAAGTATCTTTTGGCTCGCCCTCATACTTTGATTGCATTACCATTTTTTGCAGATCGCTATGGTGCAGCAAAATCTTCAATTTCAGAAGATTTGGCAATTTTACGTCAAACTTTAGCCAACGATCAAAATGGAATTTTAGAAACTGTAGCAGGAGCAGCAGGTGGAGTAAGATACATTCCTTTTGTAGGAAAAAAAGAAGCTACAGACTATCTTCATGATTTAGCTGACCGTATTGAAGATCCTGATCGTATTTTACCCGGTAATTTTGTTTACTTATCCGATATTTTAGGTTCGCCGCAAGATTTACGTCAAATTGGACAACTGATTGCTACCAAATATGCCTACAGTAATATTGACTATGTAATGACGATTGAGACTAAAGGAATTGCTCTTGCACAAGCAGTAAGTCGTTTCTTAAATGTGCCATTTGTAATGGTTAGAAGACGTCCTAAAATTACTGAAGGATCAACAATTTCAGTTAATTATGTTGCTTCTTCAAGTGAACGAGTTGAAAAAATGGAGTTAGCCAAAAGACTCCTCCCAGAAGGAAGTAATGTACTAATTGTCGATGACTTCATGAAAGGTGGAGGCACTTTAACTGGGATGGAAGAACTAGTTAAAGAATTTAAAGGTACTGTTGCCGGTATGTGTGTACTTTGCGAAACAAAGTATGCCTCTCAAAAAGTAGTTGATGACTACCAATCTTTAATTAAAATCACTGAAGTTGACAGGGATAAGAAACTAATCAAAGTACGACCAGGTAATTTCTTAGAGCAGACAGATTTCAATCGTTTCCCAAAATGATATACTGATAGATAGCTTAAATACAATATTGAGGGGATATTAAATTCATGAATAAATATGTTGTTATCTTAGCTGCTGGGAAAGGCACCCGTATGAAGTCAAAACTTTACAAGGTATTACATAAGGTTTGCGGAAAAACGATGGTAGAACATGTCGTTGATGCAGCAAAGGGAACTAATCCAGATAAGATTATCACTGTTGTTGGTAATGGCGCAGAGAGTGTTAAAGATGTATTAGCAGGTCAGTCAGAATTTGCTTTTCAAGAAAAGCAATTAGGAACTGGAGATGCAGTTTTAGCAGCAAATGATCTATTAGAGAGTTTAGATGGATCAACTTTAGTTGCTACTGGGGATACTCCATTATTTACAGCTGAAACCTTTAATAACTTATTTAAAAAACACGAAGAGAGCGGAAATAGTGCAACTGTTTTGACCGCAAAAGCTCCAAATCCATTTGGCTATGGACGTATCATTCGTGACGAAGATGGAAATGTTCTGAGAATTGTTGAACAAAAAGATGGTACTCCAGAAGAGTTAGCTGTTGATGAAATTAATACTGGTGTTTTTTGTTTTGACAATAAAGAATTATTTAAAGCTCTAAAACAAGTAGGTAACGACAACGCACAAGGTGAATACTATCTAACTGATGTTTTAGAAATTATGCGCAAGGCTGGTCACAAGGTCGGTGCATATGAAATGCCAGACTTTAGCGAAAGTCTAGGGGTTAACGACCGAATTGCTCTTGCTCAAGCAACTAAAATTATGCAAAGAAGAATCAATGAAGAACACATGAGAAATGGTGTATCATTTATTGATCCTGATACTGCATATGTTGATAGCGATGTTAAAATTGGCAACGATACTGTTATCGAAGGAAATGTTGTTATTAAGGGTAAAACCGAAATTGGTAGTAACTGCTATATTACTAATAGTTCAAGAATCATTGACTCTAAGATCGGCAACAACGTAACTATTACTTCTTCAACTCTTCAAGAAGCTCAAATGGATGATAATACTGATATTGGACCTAACTCTCACCTTCGTCCTAAAGCTATCATTAGAAAAGGCGCTCATATTGGTAACTTTGTTGAGATTAAGAAGGCTGAAATTGGTGAAGATAGTAAAGTAGGTCACTTAACTTATGTTGGGGATGCAACTTTAGGTAAAGATATTAATATTGGTTGTGGTACTATCTTCTCTAACTACGATGGTGTTAAGAAGTTTCATACTAATGTGGGCGATCATTCATTTATTGGAGCAGGTGCTACTATCATTGCCCCAGTTAATATTGCTGATCATGCATTTGTGGCAGCAGATTCAACAATTACTAAAGATGTTGATAAGTACGATATGGCAATTGCTAGAGGTAGACAGACTAATAAACCTGATTACTGGCACAAGTTACCGCTATCAAAAGATAAAGATTGGGAATAAATTAAAAGAAGTTGTTAAATACAACTTCTTTTTTTGCTATTTTCAAGCGTAAGTAGCATTTTTTTGCTATTATTAAAGATGGAATTGTAATTTTTCGGTGGAGGAAATTATGTCTCAATTAGACAAAGAAATTAAAATTTTTGCGCTCAACTCTAATAAGCCTTTAGCAGAAAAAATTGCTGATAAGGTGGGAGTTAAGCTTGGTAAGTCTGATGTTAAACGTTTCAGCGATGGTGAAATTCAAATTAACATCGATGAGTCAGTTCGTGGTAAAGATGTTTATTTAGTACAATCAACCTCAGCTCCAGTAAATGATAATTTAATGGAATTGTTGATCATGATTGATGCTGTTAAGCGTGCTTCAGCTAGAAGTGTTAACTTAGTAATGCCTTACTACGGATATGCACGTCAAGATAGAAAAACTCGTGCTCGTGAACCAATTACAGCTAAGTTAGTAGCTGATATGTTGCAAAAAGCTGGTGCTGATCGAGTACTTTCACTTGATTTACATGCCCCACAAATTCAAGGCTTCTTTGATATTCCTGTTGATAATTTAATGGGAGCACCTCTTCTTGCGGACTACTTCTTGAGTCATGATTTAGAAAAAGATGCCGTTGTAGTTTCTCCTGATCATGGTGGTGTAACTAGAGCAAGAAAGCTAGCAGAATTCCTTAAGACTCCAATTGCAATTGTGGATAAGCGCCGTCCAAAGGCAAATGTTGCTGAAGTTATGAACATTATTGGAGATGTAAAAGGCAAGCGTGCCATTATTATTGATGATATGATCGATACTGCTGGTACTATTACTTTAGCATCTCAAGCTTTAATGGATGCTGGTGCAACTGAAGTTTATGCTTCAGCTACCCATGCTGTTTTATCAGGTCCCGCAATTGAACGTTTGAATAATTCACCAATTAAGAAATTGATCTTAACTGATTCAATTAACCAACCTGAAGAAAAAGATTTATCTAAGGCTGAAATTGTTTCTGTTGGACCATTAATGGGTGAAGCAATTAAATTGATTCAAGAGCATAAACCAGTTAGTCCACTATTTAATACTCGTTTTCAATCACATAATTAAGTAATAAAAACCAATATCTATCTACTTAGGTATTGGTTTTTTTGTCCTATAAAAGCTATACCTTTATTTTAAAAATATAAAAAGCGTTTACATATCTCGGATAATTAAGGTAGTATTAAACTATACAGTTTTGAAGAAGGAACTATGAGAATATGACTACTTTATCTGATGTAGCAAAAAAAGCTAGTGTATCTAAGATGACAGTATCGCGGGTTATTAATCATCCGCAACAGGTGACGCCAGAATTAAGAAAAATTGTGGAAAAAGCAATGGAGCAATTGAATTATCATCCCAATTCAATTGCGAGTGCTTTAGCTCATAATCGGACTAATGTGGTTAAATTGGTAATTTTAGAAGATATTGATACAACCGAGCCATACTATATGAATCTACTTTTTGGAATTGCTAAAGGACTGAGCAAAAAACACTACGCAATTCAATTAGCCACAGGTAGGGATGTTGGCGGAGGAGACGGTTACATTATAACTGGGGGACGAGCAACGGATGCAGAATGGTTAGATCAATTAGATAAACCTTTTGTTTTATTTGGAGAAAATCGTTATGGCTATGATTTTATTGATACAGATAACAAATTAGGTGAACAGCTGGCTACACAGTATGCACTTAATAAAAATTATCAATCAATTGTTTTCATTGGAATTGATGAAAAAGAGCCTTTTGAATATTCAAGAGAAGCCGGCTATATCAATACACTTCAGAAACATAATATGATTCCAAAAATTTTTCGAATTCAAAACCATAGTAGTCTGGCTGAAAAATTAATTATTGATAATTGGAGAAAATTCGCACCAAATACATGCTTTATTTGTGCTAGTGATCGAATTGCAGTCGGAGTAGTACGAGCTATACAAAGAAAGAATGGAAATATTCCTCGGGATTTTGGTGTGATTGGTTTTGACGGAGTCTTTTTAGATCAAGTCTCAAATCCAAAACTCACTACCGTTAAGCAAAATTTATTTAAGCTCGGTGAGCTTTTAGCTGAGATGATTCTGCAAAAAATTAAACAAGATGGAGCCCAGCAGGGTGAAGTCTTGATTGAACCAGAACTAATAAAAAGTGAATCTACAAGAAAGTAAGAAGCTGGCTAAACAGCTTCTTTTTTTGATACCGGTAACAGATAAAAATTATTGTAAGCGCTTATAATAATTGCTTAAAATAAAATTCATGGAGGATGTGTATTATGAGACATTGGTATGATCAAGCAATTATTTATCAAATATATCCTAAGTCTTTTCAAGATTCTAATAATGACGGTATTGGTGACTTAAATGGAATAAGAAAGAGAATACCATATTTAAAGGAGTTAGGAATCAATGCTGTTTGGCTAAATCCGATTTTTGTTTCTCCACAAGTGGATAATGGCTATGATGTATCAAATTATTTTGCTATTGATCCAAAGATGGGAACAATGGAGGATATGGACAACTTAATTAAAGAGATGCATGAGGCTGGTATTCATGTAATTATGGACTTTGTATTGAACCATACTTCTGATCAGCATCCCTGGTTTCAAGATGCTATAAAAAATCCAGAAAGTATATATCGTGACTATTATATTTTTGCTGGAGAAAACAATCAGCGTCCAAATAATTGGGGAAGTTTTTTCGGAGGAAGTGTTTGGGAAAAGGATCCTGCAGGAACGGGACAATTTTATTTCCATCTTTTTGATAAAAGAATGCCTGATTTGAATTGGAAGAATCCCGAAGTTAGACATGCAATGACCGAGATTGCAAAATATTGGTTGGAAAAGGGTATTGATGGATTAAGACTGGATGCCTTTATTCATATTGCAAAAGCCGATCTAAGACAGAATTTTCCGGTTAATAGTAAAGATGAAGAGCCAGTAATTGCAGAACCATTTTTTGCTAATTTACCACAAGTTCAAAAATGGATGCGACTGTTTTGTGAGGAAATAAAGCAAGATTATCCTGATGCATTACTTTTAGGAGAAGCAGCAAGTGCAAATGTGAATTTGGCTGTGGATTATACAAATCAGGACAATCATTTAATGGATAGCGTAATTACTTTTAGATATTTTACTGAAGATCAAAGTAAGATCGATCCTAGTTTTTTGAGTAATTATCAACCTAAGCCATTAGATTGGGTTAAATTTAAACAAAATCAGACTATTTGGCAACAGACCTTAAGTGGAATTTCTAAACCTACTCTTTATTGGAATAATCATGATATGGCAAGGCTGGCAACTAGGATTGCTAAAAATGATATTCAAGCAAGAAGTTTAGCAATGCTGATGTACTTACAGTGCGGTATTCCAATCATTTATTATGGTGAAGAGCTGGGGATGAAAAATTTACAGTTTGAAGATATAAATGATTTTAAAGATGATACTGTAAAAGAGTTTGTGACGAGCGCAGAAAAAGCAGGTAAGACTTCAAAAGAAGCATTGTTAATGGCAAGCAAAACCCATAAGCTTCCTGCTCGAGGTCCAATGCCATGGGATAACGAAAGAAATAATGGCTTTACAGAGAAAGAGCCTTGGATTAAAGGCAGAAAGCTTGATAAGGTAAATGTAGCTGATGAAATAGCGGATGATAGTAGTATGTTTAACTTTTACAAAAAGCTTATTAGCTTGAAGAAAGAACAACTATTTCAAGAAGGTAATTATTATTTATGGCCAACGTCAAATGGGAGTTATGTCTATGAGCGTAATTTAAAAGACAAAAAAGCACTTATTGCTGTTTCTTTGAGTCAAGAACCAATTGAGCTTGAAGTAGGAAAAGAATTTAGTAGTGAAAGGTTAGCGGCTGGCGAATATGATTTAACGGCAGGAAAATTACGATTAGAACCATATGCCGGAGTAGTATTAGAAAATTAAAAAGATTGAGGAATAAAATATGCAACTTGCAGCTTTAAAACATAGAACTGAAAGTGAAGATTGTTTTATTATTGATCATTCACACGTTAAAATTAGACTTCATACAGCAAAAGATGATGTGGAAAAAGTAATTGTTCATTACACGGATAACTATCTACCACCAAAACAAGCTAAAGAACTTGAAATGGAGAAAATAGGTAGTGGTCAAGTTAATGATTACTGGGGAGCAACCTTAACTGCTCCATATCACCGAATTAAATATACTTTTGAAGTGATTGGCAAAGACGGAAGTCATGTGATCTTTGGTGACCGTAGTATTGAAAACTTTAGCGATAAAAAATTAAGAGAAGATGGAATGTATTTTAAAGTTCCGTACTTCCATGATATTGATCGCATCAAGACTCCAAAATGGCTTAAAGACATTGTTTGGTATCAAATTTTTCCGGAGCGTTTTGCTAATGGTGATAAAAGTAATGACCCAGCAAATGTTAAAGAGTGGAGTCCGCAAGATCATCCAGGTAGAGAAGATTTTTATGGTGGAGACTTACAAGGCGTTTTAGATCATTTAGATGATTTACAAAGATTAGGAGTTACGGGACTATATTTCTGCCCAATTTTTAAGGCAAGTTCTAATCATAAATACGACACAATTGACTATTTACAAGTAGATCCAGCTTTTGGAGACAAGGATTTATTTGCAAAAGTAGTTAATGAAGCGCATAAGCGTGGGATGAAAGTTATGCTTGATGCGGTCTTTAATCACTTGGGTGATCAATCGATGCAGTGGCAAGATGTAGTTAAAAATGGCGAAAAATCACGCTTTAAAGATTGGTTCCACATTAATTCATATCCTGTTGAACCATATCGTGACCCAAGTAAAGGTGAAAAAAATCCACCATATGAAACTTTTGCTTTCGAAAAACATATGCCTAAGTTAAATACGGCTAACCCAGAAGTACAGGACTTTTTATTAGAAATTGCGACCTACTGGGTAAAATATTTTGATATTGATGCTTGGCGGCTAGATGTTGCAAATGAAGTTGACCACCATTTCTGGAAGAGATTCCATGATGAATTAGTTAAAATAAAGCCTGATTTTTATATTGTTGGGGAAATATGGCATTCAGCTCGTCCATGGCTTCAGGGGGATCAATTTACAGGTGTAATGAATTATCCATATACTTTACAAATTGAAGACCACTTCTTTAAACATAAAATGGATGCTAAGGACCTTAGTGAGCACTTAACTGATCAGTTAATGATGTATCCAGATATAGTTGACCAGGCTATGATGAATATGCTTGATTCCCACGATACGGCTAGAATTTTAACTTTAGCAAAAGACAATCAAGATTTAGCTTTGCAAGCAGTTGCGTATGAATTTGTTCAACCTGGAGTGCCATGTATTTACTATGGAACAGAGATGGGGATGAGCGGTGATAATGATCCGGATTGTCGTAAACCAATGGATTGGAGTAAGATAAATGGTCCGGTATGGCAAAGAGTTCATGAATTAGTGAAATTCAGACTAGATCATAGTGATACCTTAAATAAAGGTACTGTTAAGTTAACGGTAACAGAAAAAGGACTTCTAAAAGTTGAACGAACAGGCAAAGAAACAATAAAGGCCTACTATAATACCAGTAAACATAATGTAAAAATTGATAAAACAGCAGCTCTTAGTCAGAATTATAAAGCGGGAGTGTTAGCGCCAAATGGCTTTTTGATTGAGGTTAAAGCTTAATATATGAAGAATAAAAAGCAGCAATAAGAGGCTGCTTTTTTTCTTATAAATTTTTGATACCGGTAACATTAAAACAAACATTGTTAAGCGCTTTCAATGATTAGATAATAGATTTGTAAATAAAAAGACTTCACGAAAGTGACGGAGAATGATGATGAAGAGAATTTTTGAGGTTGATCCTTGGAAAGTAACGACACATGAATTTTCTAAGGAAGATAAAAGGTTACAAGAAAGTATTACTGCAATTGGTAATGATTATATGGGAATGAGAGGAAACTTTGAGGAGGGTTACTCTGGCGACACACTTCAAGGAACATATTTAGCAGGTGTGTGGTTCCCAGATAAGACAGTTGTTGGTTGGTGGAAAAATGGATACCCAAAATACTTCGGTAAGACACCAAATGCTCCAAGTTTTATTGGAATTGGGATCACCGTCAATGGTGAAAAAATTGATTTAGCTAAAGTAAAGTTTAGTGATTTTGAATTATCTCTTGATATGCATCAAGGACTTCTTTCAAGAAGTTTTATCTATGAAGGTAATGATGTCAAAGTTAGATTTGAATTTGAACGTTTTCTTCATATCGTACAAAAAGAAGCGGCTTTGATTAAAGTAAAAGCTACAGTACTTGATGGAGAGGCCAAGATTGAGTTTGATTCCACTTTAGATGGAACAGTTGTTAATGAAGATAGCAACTATGATGAACGCTTCTGGGTTCCACTTGGTGAGAATAAGGATACAAAAACTATTCAGGTAAAAACTAAGCCTAATCCTTATGAAGTGCCTCAATTCACAGTTTTACTTCAAGAATCTTTGCGCCACAGTGGTGAACTAATTCAAACTGAAGTTTCTACTAAAGAAGCCAAGTTAAGCGAAAAGTTTTCAGTTGAATTAAGTGAAGGACAAAGCTACGAACTTGAAAAGGACGTTATTGTTGTAACAAGTAGAGATGTTGAAGAAAAAGATCAAGCAAGTATTGCTGAAGATTTAATGAATAAGCTTCAATCAAAGAGCTTTGAAGAAAACTTAGCCGACCATACTGCTGAATGGCAAAAACGTTGGAATATGAGTGATGTTGAAATTTCTGGTGATGCAGCAGCACAACAGGGAATTAGATTTAATATTGCTCAATTGTTCATGACATACTACGGTGAAGATGAACGCTTGAACGTTGGTCCTAAGGGATTTACTGGTGAAAAATACGGTGGTGCTACTTATTGGGATACTGAGGCTTACATCGTTCCAATGTACTTAGGAATCACTAACCCAAGCGTTACTAAAGCCCTTCTTCAATATCGTCATAATCAATTACCAGGAGCATATCACAATGCTAAAGAACAAGGCCTTCCAGGTGCCTTGTTTCCAATGGTAACTTTCAATGGTATTGAATGTCATAACGAATGGGAAATTACTTTTGAAGAAATCCACAGAAATGCTGATATTCCACATGCAATTGCTATGTATACCGAATACACCGGCGATGATAGCTATGTTAAGAATGAAGGTATGGATGTCTTAGTTGGAACTGCAAGGTTCTGGGCAGCTCGAGTTCATTGGTCTAAATGGCGTAATAAGTATGTGATGCATGGCGTTACCGGACCAAATGAATATGAAAATAATGTCAATAACAACTGGTTTACTAACACTATGGCCAAATGGCTTCTGAAATATACACTAGAGCGTTTGCCACTTGCAACTAAGGAAGCTCAAGAACGAGTTCATGTTACTGAAGAAGAAAAAGAAAAGTGGCAAGACATTGTTGATAAGATCTATCTTCCAGAAGATAAAGAGTTAGGGATTTTCTTACAACAAGATGATTTTCTTGATAAAGAGATTCGTCCAGTAAGTGAAATTGAAGATCAACGTCCTATTAACCAGCATTGGTCTTGGGATAAGATCTTAAGATCACCATTTATTAAACAAGCTGATGTTTTGCAAGGTATCTATTTCTTCCCAGAAAACTATACTAAGGATCAAAAAGAAAAGAACTTTGATTTCTATGAACCTTTAACTGTTCATGAAAGTTCACTTTCACCTTCAATTCACTCAGTTTTAGCTGCTGAATTAGGAAAGAAAGATAAGGCAGTTGAACTGTATGAAAGAACTGCAAGACTTGATTTAGATAATTACAACAATGATACAGTCGATGGTTTGCATATTACTTCGATGAGTGGATCATGGTTAGCTATTGTCCAAGGTTTTGCTGGGATGCGTTATGACCATGATCAGTTAAAATTTAAGACATTTATTCCAGATAACTGGGATCACTATAGCTTTAAGATTAACTACCGTGGTCGTTTAATTATAGTTTATGTTAATCATCAAGAAACCAAGATCTCTTTACTTGAAGGTAAAGATCTAGAAATTCTTGTTAATGATAAGAAGGTAATGCTTAAAGAAGGTGAAAGTGAATGCTTAAAGGACTAATTTTTGACTTAGATGGAGTTTTAACAAATTCAGCTGTCTACCATTTAACTGCTTGGAATAATTTAGCTAAGGAATTAGGGATTAACTTAACGGATGATCAACTTGATAGCTTAAGGGGTATTTCAAGAATGGATTCTTTAAATCTAATTTTGAAATATGGCGACCAGGAAGATAAATATTCTGAAGCAGAAAAAGAAAAGTTCGCAGCAGAAAAGAATACCAAATTTGTTGAACAAGTTGAAAAAATGACGCCAGCAGATATTTTGCCAGGTATTCCTGAATTGCTTAGTGATGCAAAGAAGCAAAATTTAAAAATGATTATTGCTTCTGCCTCAAAAAATGCACCTAAGATTTTAACAAAGTTAGGAATTATGGATGAATTTGATGGCATTGTTGATCCAGCAACACTTCATCGCGGAAAACCAGATCCAGAAATTTATGAAAAGGCACAAGAATTGGCTGGTTTGAATGCAGACGAAGTAATTAGTTTTGAAGATGCTCAAGCCGGTGTTCAATCAATTAAAAGTGCTGGTCAATTTGCAGTTGGAATTGGGAATAAAGAGGTCTTGAAAGAGGCTGATTATATTGTTCCAACTACTAAAGAATTGAAACTTTCAGAAATTGAATCAGTTTTTAATAAAAAATAAGAGGGAAGTAGGGGAAGAGAATGGTTGAGGTAGATTTGAACCATATCTATAAAAAGTACGAAGGAAATGATAAATATTCAGTTAATGACTTTGATTTACATATCAAAGATAAGGAATTTATCGTTTTTGTTGGACCATCTGGTTGTGGTAAATCAACTACTTTGAGAATGGTTGCTGGTCTAGAAGATATTTCTAAAGGTACTTTAGAGATTGACCATAAGGTAATGAATGACGTTGCACCAAAAGATAGAGACATTGCCATGGTTTTCCAAAACTATGCTTTGTACCCTCATATGTCCATTTACGACAACATGGCTTTTGGATTAAAGCTTCGTCATTATAAGAAAGATGAAATTGATAAGCGAGTTAAGCATGCAGCAGATATTTTAGGTTTATCAGAATATCTTGATAAAAAGCCATCTGAATTATCTGGTGGTCAAAGACAGCGTGTTGCCTTAGGACGAGCAATTGTCCGGGATGCGCCGATCTTCTTAATGGATGAACCATTATCAAACTTGGATGCAAAATTACGTGTCACAATGCGTGCTGAAATTGCTAAGTTGCACCAAAATTTGGGAACTACTACGATTTATGTTACTCACGATCAAACTGAAGCCATGACTTTAGCAGATCGGGTAGTAGTTATGTCAGTGGGTAAAGTTCAACAAATTGGCACACCTCTAGAGGTTTACAATACGCCGGTAAATATGTTTGTTGCTGGTTTTATCGGATCTCCTCAAATGAACTTCTTTAATGTTCACTTTAAAGGAAATCGAATTAGCGATGGAAAAGGTCTAGATATCGAAATCCCTGAAGGTAAAGCAAAGATGCTTAAAGAAAAGGGATATGACGATAAAGATCTAGTATTTGGTATCCGTCCAGAAGATATTCATTCAGAGGAAGCATTCCTTGAAACTTGGCCTAACCAAATTGTTGAATCAACTGTTGTTGTTTCAGAATTGCTTGGTTCAACTATTCAGCTTTATCAAAAAGTAGATGGAACAGAATTTGTTGCCATTGTAAATGCCCGTGATTACCATACTCCAGGCGATAAAGTAAGAATGGGATTTGATGTTAATAAAGCCCACTTCTTTGATAAAGATACAACGAATGCTATTCGTTAACTTGCAGGAGAGGACGCTTCTGCAAAATATTGATTGGGTTTACAACGAGTGTGAAACTTGGTTCACGGTTGTAATAATGTATTTAGCCAGTCATGGCTAGGAGGAAAAATCATGAAGTTATGGAAAAAATTGGCTTTAGGTAGTGTTGTAGCAATATCTGCTATTTCATTAACTGCTTGTAGTAACAACTCTAACTCAAACGAATCAAAGAGCTCAAATAAGCAATTAACTCTTTGGGTAGATACTGCTCGTGTTAGTTGGTATAAGGGTGTAGTAAAAGACTTTGAAAAAGAACATCCTAATATTAAAGTTAAGGTTACTCAAAACCCTAATGGTTCAGCTAATGCAAAAACTGATGTTGCTAAAGACCCTTCAAAAGCCGCAGATGTATTTGGTGTTCCAAATGACCAATTAGGACAAATGGCAGATTCAGGTTACATTAACCCATTGTCACCAACTGATACTAAGGAAATTAAGAAGAATTCCGTTCCAGAAGCATACAAGGGTGTTGAATGGAAAGGCAAGCTTTACGCATATCCATATTCTGAACAAGCTCAAACTGTTTACTATGACAAGTCTAAGCTTTCACCAGAAGATGTTAAATCTTGGAAGACTATGACTTCTAAAGGTGTAGTTGCAACTGACTTCACTAATGCTTATGTAATGTGGCCAGTAATGTTCTCTGCAGGTACAAAGTTATTTGGTAATAGCGGAGAAGATGTAAAAGGCTCCACTATGGATTCACAAAATGGTGTAAATGCAATGAAGTGGTACGCTGAACAAAAGAACAATAAAGGCGTTATGCAAACTTCAAATGCACTTAACCAATTGAAGAAGGGTAATGCTCAAGCTATCTTAGATGGTCCATGGAACGCAGCTAATATTAAGAAAATTTTAGGTAAGAACTTAGGAGTTGCTCCATATCCAACCATTGAAGTTGGCGGTAAGACTGCTCAAATGGAAGCTTTCTTAGGTATTGAATGTTTCGCTGTTAACTCACATACTTCTAATGCTAAGAATGCAGCAATTTTAGCTAAATACTTATCTAACAAAGAAAACCAATTAATTGTTCACAAGAATGCTGGTGAAATTCCTGTAAACAAGGCAGCTCAAAATACTGCAGAGGTTAAGAACGATCCAGTTGCTAAAGCTGTAATTCAAATGGCTCAACCAGGCTACTCAGTTCTTCAACCTAAATTGCCACAAATGTCAATCTTCTGGAACGACTCAGCTCCATTAATTAGCGGTGCTTACGACGGCAAGATTAAGCCATCTCAATACAAGAGTAAGCTTGCTAAATTACAAAAGAAGATTTCTAAAGAAGAATAATCTTAAAAAAACACATAAGCAAAGGTTTGATTAATTATGTTTAAGAAAAAACATGCTACGCCTGCAGTTACCTTAAAGGAAACATGGAAAGATGGAGATGCAGTAACCAAATTATCATTCTTCATCATGGGCTTAAATGCTATTAAACATCGGCAATGGATAAAAGGATTTTCACTTTTATTTGCTGAAATTGTATTTTTAGTTTGGTTCTTTTTAAGTGGAATTCATTCAATTGCTGGATTAAGGAACTTAGGTGCAATAAAGAGTAAACGCGTTGTATTTGATAAAGCACAGGGAGTATATGTTACTCAACAACCAGATAATTCTGTTTTAATTCTTTTATTTGGTATTCTGGCTTTATTCATTGTTGCTGGTTTTATATATCTATATATCATTAATTTGAAATCTAATAAGCATACTTTCTTATTAGAAAAGAGACATGAACATATTCCAACTAACCGTGAAGAAATTGCATCTTTGTTTGATCAAAGATTGCATGCAACTTTGATGACAATTCCAATTGTTTTAATCATTTTATTTACGGTTTTGCCAACAGTCTTTATGATTTCAATGGCATTTACTAACTATGATCGTCAACACTCAGTTGGATTTTCATGGACTGGTTTTCAAGCGTTTGGAAACGTGTTGAGTGGTGATTTAGCAGGTACTTTCTTCCCAGTTTTAGGTTGGACCTTAATTTGGGCTGTTGCTGCTACAGCTACTACTTTCTTCTTTGGTGTCTTACTAGCTCTTTTGATTGAATCTAAGGGAATTAAGCATAAGAACTTATGGAGAACAATTTTCGTAATTGTTTATGCTGTACCACAATTTGTTTCTTTATTAATGATGGCACAATTCCTTGACTATCAAGGACCATTAAACACCTTACTTATGAATTGGGGATGGATTAGCCACCCAATTCACTTCATTGATAATCAGGCTAGTCCTCTTGTTGCTAGAATTACAGTTATTGTGGTTAACATGTGGATTGGTATCCCAGTTTCAATGTTAACTTCAACAGCCATTATTCAAAACTTACCACAAGATCAAATTGAAGCTGCTCGTATTGACGGGGCAAGTCCAGTACAAATTTTCAACCACATTACATTCCCTCAAATTTTATTCGTAATGTCTCCAGCTTTGATACAACAATTTATTGGTAACATCA
>CANRQR010000002.1 GCA_947641735.1 uncultured Lactobacillus sp. | reverse complement strand
TTGTGGTTTTAACTGAAATTAATAGTGATCAATTCAGAGATATGGTTCGTGCAGCAACTCATCGCATGGGCAAAAATGCTGAATTTGTGAATAAATTAAATGTTTTCCCAGTACCTGATGGGGATACTGGAACTAATATGAACTTAACCATCGAAAGTGGAGCTAAGGCAGTTAATGAAAACCTTAGTGAATCTGTCGGTGATTTAACTGAAAGTCTCTCAAAAGGAATGCTAATGGGAGCTCGTGGTAACAGTGGTGTTATTACCTCTCAACTCTTTAGAGGCTTTTATAAGGCTACTGAGGGCAAAAAGACTTTAACTGCGCAAGATCTAGCTGATGCATTTTCAAATGGTGTTGCAACAGCTTATAAGGCAGTTATGAAGCCTGTTGAAGGAACAATTTTGACTGTTGCAAGAGTTGCAGCTGAAGAAGGTAAAAATAAGGTTAACGAAACTGATGATGTCAGTGAAGTAATGAGAGCTGTAGTTGACGGTGCTAAAAAAGCATTAAAGACTACCCCAGATTTATTGCCTGTTTTAAAACAAGTTGGTGTAGTTGATTCAGGTGGTCAAGGTTTAGTATTTATTTATCAAGGATTCTTAGAAGGAGTACTTGGTGAAAAGGATAATACTGACTATCAACTTGATGAAGGTGAAATGGATGAATTAATAAATGCTGCTCACCATCAAGCTGAAGCTGCGCAAATTCAATTATCAACTAGTGATATTAAGAACGGCTACTGCACAGAAATTATGGTTGATTTAACAGCAGATGTTCCAAATAAAGAGAAGTTTGATCTTGATCAATTTAGAGGACATCTTTCTAAACTTGGTGATTCACTTCTTGCTGTTTCAGATGGTGAAGTAGCTAAGGTTCACGTTCATACAGAACATCCTGGCGATGTCTTTATTTATGGTCAAAAGTTTGGTCAACTAGGTAAAATTAAAATTGATAATATGCGTATTCAACATGAAACTATTTTAGAAAATAACGAAGAACAAGAAGAAAGTGTTGATTTCGCAGTTATTGCCATTGCTTCTGGTCATGGAATTCGTGAGCTATTTAAGAGTGAAGGCGTAAATAGAATAATTTCTGGTGGTCAGACTATGAATCCGTCTACTAAGGATATTATGGACGCTATTACTAAATCAGGCGCTAAGAAGGCCATTATTTTGCCAAATAACGGTAATATTATCATGGCTGCCAAACAAGCTGCTGAAGTTAGTGACATTCCAGTTGGAATTGTGCCAACTAAGACTATTTCTCAAGGATTAACTGCGATGCTTTCTTTTGATCCTGACGCATCAGTAGAAGAAAACGTTGAAGCTATGTCAGAAGACTTAGATACAGTTAAATCTGGTGAAGTTACTAAGGCAATTCGTGATACTAAAATTGATGATATCCAAGTTAAGAAGGATGATTATCTTGGTATTGTGGATGGTACGATTAAGATTGATAATCCTGATTTAGTTGATACGACAGTGGCAATGATTGAAAAAATGCTAGATGAGGATAGTGAGATCATTACCATTATGTACGGTAGTGACGCTACTAGAAAAGAAGCAGATGCCGTAGTCAAGAAACTTGAAGCTGATCATGATGATCTTGAATTTGAAATTCATGATGGTGGTCAACCAGTATATTACTTCTTAGTATCTGTGGAATAAAAAATGAATAATAAGCAGAGTAAGTTATTTGAACCAGTGACTAAGTTAAAGGGAGTAGGCGCTAAAACTGCTGCTGCCTTAACTAGTTTGGGCATTAATACAATTTATGATTTACTGTTTTACTTTCCTTTTAGGTATGACGACTTAGAGACACTTCCGCTTGATCAAATTGATGACGGACAAAAAGTTCTATTAAAAGGAATAGTGGTAACAGCTCCATTTGTTAGCCGATTTGGTTATCGAAAAACAAGGCTCAGCTTTAAAATAAAAATTGATCATGACATAATCATGGTCAATTTTTTTAATCAACCTTGGTTAAAAGATAAAGTCGAGATTGGCAAAGAGATTGCCGTTTATGGTAAATATCAGGTAGCAAAGCAAGCCTTAAGTGGTTTTAAAATGGTAGCTGAAAAGAAAGATTCTGGCTTTGCTCCTATTTATTCGGTTAATCGTCATTTAAAACAAAGTAAACTGCAAAAGCTAATTGATCTTGCTTTAGATGAGGTGCTAGATGAAGTAGGGGAAACTATTCCAGCAGCCTTGAGAGAAAAATATAGGCTGCTTTCTGATCAAGTTTTGATTGAAAAGATGCATCATCCTAAAAATGGAAACGAAGCTAAAATAGCTCGTAGAAGTGCAATTTTTAGAGAATTTTTTCTTTTTCAAGTGCAATTAGCGCAGCTTTTATCTCAAAGAGATGAAGATGTACCGGGAGTTGCTAAAAAGTATGATTTAGCTGCCGTAAAAGAGTTGATTCAAACTATTCCTTTTGAATTATCGAATGATCAAAAAAAGGTAGTTAATGAAATTTTTGCTGATTTACATTCTCCAAGACAAATGCGAAGATTGCTTCAAGGAGATGTAGGTAGCGGAAAAACGGTAGTAGCAGTTTTTGCAGTTTATGCTGCAATAACAGCTGGTTATCAAGCTGCATTAATGGTTCCAACTGAAATTTTGGCACAACAACATTTTGCTAAAGTTGATGAATTGTTGAGACCTTTAGGAGTTAGAGTTGCCTTATTAACAGGTGATACTAAAGATTTAGAAAAGAAAGAAATTTACCGAGAACTGGCTGATGGAACAATTAATGTTGTCATTGGGACGCATGCTTTAATTCAAAAGGATGTCCATTTTAAAAATCTTGGCTTAATAATTATTGATGAGCAACATCGTTTTGGTGTTAATCAAAGAAATACCCTGATTACAAAAGGAGATACACCTGATGTATTAGCGATGACCGCAACTCCAATTCCGCGAACTTTAGCTTTAACTGTATATGGTGATATGACTGTTTCAGAAATTCGTCACTTGCCTGAAGGACGTAAGCCAGTCGTTTCTTCTTGGGCAACTTCTAGTAAGTTGAAAGAAGTATTGGATTTAATGCGATCGCAATTAGACAAGGGCTTTCAGATTTATGTTGTAACACCACTAATTAGCGAATCCGAAAAAAGCGATTTAAAGAATGCTGAAGATTTACAGGCGCGATTGGCCCAATATTTTAAGGATGAAAATGTAGTCTTGCTTCATGGTCAAATGAAGGGCGATCAGAAAAACAAAATTATGGATAGTTTTGCTGCTGGAAAGATTGATGTTCTAGTTACTACGAGCGTAATTGAAGTTGGCGTTGATGTACCTAATGCAAATATGATGGTGATCTTTAACGCTGACCGTTTTGGATTGAGTCAATTACATCAACTTCGGGGAAGAATTGGTCGTGGTCAAACACAAAGTTTTTGTGTATTTATAAGTGATCCTAAAACTGAAATTGGCAAAAAGCGAATGAATATTATTACGTCGACTAGTAATGGTTTTAAATTAGCAGAAGAAGATTTAAAATTACGTGGCGAAGGAGACATTTTTGGAAAAGCTCAATCAGGTTTACCCCAATTTCAGGTTGGAGACGTAGTTAATGACTATAATACATTAGTAACTGCACAAAAAGAAGCACGTATTTTAGTTAAGGCTGATCCTAATCTGGAAAGCTCAGAAAATACATTTTTACAAGAAGTGCTAAAATATAAGAAAGATTTGAATAATAATTAAGTTTAGACGGAGTAAATATGAAAACAATTGCAATTGATGCGATGGGCGGAGAAAATGCTCCTAAGGCCATTGTAGATGCCGTATTGAAAGTAAAACCGAAATTAAGGGATACAAAATTTGTTTTATTCGGGGATGAAGAAAAAATTAAGCGTCTAATTCCCGAAGATAAAAAAGATCGTTTAGAAATAATAGCAACAAGTGAAATTATTGTCGATAGTGATGAACCGGTTAAAGCAATTAGACGAAAAAAAGACTCGTCAATGGTAGTTGCAGCTAATTACGTGAAATCCGGAAAAGCTGATGCATTATTTTCACTTGGAAATACTGGAGCATTATTAGCGTGCGGAATTTTCATTATTGGTAGAATTAAAGGCGTTGAGCGTCCTGCTTTAATGCCAACTCTCCCAAGTGCTAAGAGTGAACAGGGATTCAATATTATCGATGTCGGTGCCAATGCACAAAGTAAGCCTGAATATTTGGTCCAATGGGCTCAGATGGCTAACTTTTATGCAGAAAAAGTTAGAAATATTAATAAGCCAACAGTTGCTTTATTAAACAATGGAGCAGAAGATGATAAAGGAGATCCTCTTCACCAGGAAGCTTATAAGCTTCTTAAAGAAACTAATCTTAACTTTATTGGTAACGTTGAAGGAAACGATCTAATGGAAGGAAAAGCCGATATCATCGTAACCGATGGCTTTACTGGAAATGCTACGCTTAAAGCTATTGAGGGGACGGCTGGCGTTATTTTGCGCTTACTTAAAGACTCTCTTTTAAATAATGGTTTGCGTCCTAAAGTTGGTGCATTGCTAGCTAAACCAGGGCTTACTGCCTTAAAGAAGAGATTTGACACGGCAAGATATGGTGGGGCTGTGTTACTTGGTGTTAATGCTCCGGTTGTTAAAACTCATGGTAGATCTAATATCCGTCCGATTTACTACACATTATTGCAAATTGATAAAATGCTCAGCCAAGATTTAGTTGGAGAATACAAAAAATACTTCAGTAAATCTCGCTAGACTTTAATATAAAAATGCCTTAGAATTAAACTAAACTTTTTTGGAGGTTAAAAGAAATGACCGAAGAGGAAATTTTTAACAAAATCGCTGATATGATTTCAGAACGTTTTAGTATTGATCGTGATAAGATCACTAAAGACTTAAATTTTCAGAATGATTTAGATGCAGATTCAATTGATTTCGTTGAGTTAGTAATGGATCTTGAAGATACATTTGGAGCAGAAATTCCAGATGATGACGCAGAAAAATTACAAACTGTTGGTGAAGCAGTAGAATACATTAAGAGTCACCAAAATTAAAATTTTAATCATTGAAATTTCAGAAGATACTGTCATTTTTCATTTACTTTTATAAAAGTTGTTGAAATAGCAGTATCTTTTGTTTATAATAATGACATTAAATTGAAAATCTAATTGACTTTTAATAATGTCGTAAGGTTTGAGAGGAGAATGGCCTTTGGAAAAGCAAAGTGATCTTTTATTGGATATCGAACACTTGCATACCGCATATCGTTTGCATGGTAAGTTTTATGATGCCGCTGATGACATTAACTTAACCTTGAAACGAAATGAGATTTTGGCAGTTGTTGGTGAATCTGGTTGTGGTAAAAGCACAATTGCTTCAAGCATTATTGGTTTGTATGACCATAAAAATACGAAAGTAACCGGAGATATCTTATACAATGAATTGAACTTAGTTAATTTGAACGAATCATTATTTAATAAAATTCGGGGTAATAATATTGGAATGATCTTCCAAGATCCATTGGCTTCTCTTAATCCTTTAATGAAGGTTGGAGATCAAGTTGCTGAGACACTTTACTACCATACAGATATGGATGAAAAGGCACGTCATGCACGTGTAATTGAACTCTTTAACCAAGTTGGTATGCCTCGTCCAGAAGAAATGTATGAGATGTACCCACATGAATTATCTGGTGGTTTACGTCAACGTGTTGTAATTGCGATCGCAATCGCATGTAAGCCAGAAGTTATTATTGCTGATGAACCAACTACAGCTTTAGATGTTACTATTCAGGCACAAATCTTAGATTTACTTAAGGAAATTCAAAAAGAATCTCACTCAGGAATTGTGTTAATCACTCACGATTTGGGTGTTGTGGCTGAAACAGCTGATCAAGTAGCAGTTATGTATGCTGGACAAATTGTTGAAAAAGCAGATGTCAAGACTATTTTTCAAAATCCACTTCATCCATATACTCGTTCACTTCTTCATTCTATGCCGCAAACAGATGATGAAAGTCAGGATCTTCATGTGATTCATGGAACAGTTCCGTCACTGGTTAATATGCCGAGAACTGGAGATAGATTTGCAGCAAGAATTCCTTGGATTCCTGCAAGTGCTCATGAAGAAAATCCTAAGGTTCATGAAGTTGAACCAGGACACTTTGTAAGATGTACTTGCTGGCAAAGCTTCCATTTCCAAGATGAAGAAAAGAAAGGATAGGAAATTATGGCCGATGAAATAATCGAAATAAAAAATTTAAAAGTTCACTATCCAATTCGTTCTGGCTTCTGGAATAGAGTTACTGGATATGTTAAGGCCGTTGATGGAATTAATCTTTCTATCAAAGAAGGGGAAACTTACGGTTTAATTGGTGAATCGGGCTCAGGTAAGTCAACTACTGGTAAAGCAATTGTTGGTGTTGAAAAAGTAACTAGCGGTCAAATTTTGTATAAAGGTGTTGACGTTACTAAGGCATCTAACCGTAAAAAGCTTAACTACAATAAAGATGTGCAAATGATTTTCCAGGATTCTATGTCTAGTTTGAACCCTAGAAAACGTATTGAAGACATTATTGCTGAACCAATTAGAAACTTCGAGAACTTGACTGCTGATGAAGAAAGAAAGAGAGTTCAAGAACTTTTGGATATTGTTGGGATGCCTAGTGATGCAATTTACAAGTTTCCACATGAATTTTCTGGTGGCCAACGTCAAAGAATTGGGGTTGCACGTGCCGTTGCTACTCATCCAAAATTAATCGTGGCTGACGAACCAACATCAGCTTTGGACTTATCAGTTCAAGCCCAAGTTTTGAACTTTATGAAGCATATTCAACAAGAATATAACATTGCATACTTATTCATTTCTCACGATTTAGGTGTTGTAAAACACATGTCAGAAGATATTGCTATTATGCACCGTGGACGTTTTGTAGAAATTGGTAAACGTGATCAAATTTACAAGAACCCAATGCATATTTATACTAAACGTCTACTTTCCGCAATTCCTGTTGTTGATGTTGAAAATAGAGAACAACATAAGGAAGACCGTCAACGTGTAGAAAAAGAATTCTTGCAAGATCAAGATAAATGGTATGAAAAAGATGGTCGTGTATTACCACTTCAAAAAGTTGGCGATCGTCATTTTGTTGCATTACCTAAAGATATGATTCAACAAGAATTGAAGGAGGGAGAATAGGTATGTGGAAAACGGTTTTACGTCGAATCCTGATTATGATCCCCCAGTTACTTATCTTGAGTTTACTAGTCTTTATTTTGGCTAAAATGATGCCTGGTGACCCATTTACTGGAATGATTAATCCGAATTCAGACCCTAAGGAAATTGCAAGATTAAGACAGGAATATGGATTGAATGATCCGGTATGGGTTCAATATACTCGCTGGCTTGGAAACATGTTCCATGGTGATTTAGGTCAATCATATATTCAAAAGGTGCCAGTAACTTCTTTGATTTGGGACCGTGCGGTTAACACTTTTTGGTTGTCTTTAATGACTGTTGTTTTAACTTATTTAATTGCAATTCCATTAGGTGTTACAGCCGGTCGTCACCAAGATGAATGGCAAGATCACGGAGTACAAATTTTTAACTACATTACTTATGCTGTACCTCCATTTGTTTTCTACATTTTAGGTATTTGGCTATTCGGATTTACTTTAGGTTGGTTCCCAATTTCTGGTTCTGTAAGTGCAGACGTTAACCCAGGTACTTTTGCTTACTTCTGGAGTAGGTTCTATCACTTGATTCTACCTTCGATCCTTTGTTCTTTAATCTCCACTACAGCAATTGTTCAATACTTAAGAACTGGTATTGTTGATAATAAGGTTGAAGACTATGTAAGAACGGCTCGTAGTAAGGGTGTTCCAGAAAATGTTGTCTTTAATAAGCACATTTTAAGAAACTCGCTCTTACCAATCGCTGCATTCTTGGGTAACACTATTACTGGTTTGCTTTCAGGTTCAATGGTTATTGAATCAGTCTTTAGTTACCCTGGTATGGGTAAGTTGTTCCTAGATTCAATTGGACAACGTGACTATAGTACTTTAACTGCTTTAATTTTATTGTTTGGTGTGTTAACTTTAATTGGTAACTTGTTGTCAGATATTATCATGAGTATTGTTGACCCAAGAATTCGGATTAAGTAGGGAGGAGTAGAAAATTATGGCTAAAGATAAAAACACATCGAAAAAAGATCAAAATGCTAAAACCTCTCTACCACCATCTGGATTTAAGATTATTGTTCGCGAGGTTTGGCGTGATAAGGTAGCATTTGTTTCATTTTGTATTATCGTTGCTATCTTACTATTTACTTTCGTCGGTTCATTATTCTTAAATAAGAGTCAGGTAACAGAAATTAATATCGCTGAAGCATATTATGCGTGGGGCGAATCAGGTCACGTCTTTGGTACTGATGACGGTGGTCGTGATATTTTGAAGCTCTTAATAATGGGTGGACGAAACTCTATCCTAATTGGATTAGCTGTTACAGTAATTTGTGAAGGCGTAGGACTATTAGTGGGATTATTTGCTGGCTACTTCGGTGGAGTTACTGATGCAATTATCATGCGTATAGTTGACTTTATTCAAATTTTGCCACAATTCCCAATCATCATTGTCTTGACTACTGTTATTCCTAACTATAATGCAGGAACATTAGTATGGTTAATTTCTATGTTTGGATGGACTGGCTCGGCTAGATACTTCCGTGCCTTCGTTCTATCACAAAGAGAGCGTGAATATGTTTTGGCTTCAAAAACTTCTGGTTCATCTAATTTAACGATTATTTTCCGTGAAGTTTTACCTAACATTACTTCTGCTATTATTATTGAGGTGGTATTAGCAATTGCTGGTAACATTGGTATTGAAACTACTTTATCCTTCTTGGGATATGGATTACCAACCACTACACCATCCCTTGGTACTTTAATTGGATTTGCTAATGACCCAGTTAACGTTACTACACGTCCATGGTTATGGATGCCAGCAACTATTTTGTTGTTAATTATTTCCTTGAGTATTAACTATGTTGGTCGTGCTCTTCAAAGAGCTGGAGACGCTCGCCAACGTGAAAATTAAATTTAATTGTATGAATATTAAAAAGCAACTCATAATTGAGTTGCTTTTTTGTATATATTGCCCAAAATACAGCTGATATATTAATTTTGTTTGTTTAATAATGGGAATAAATTTAATTTTTGCTCTACTGAAATAAGTTTTTTATGGCAATTAAAAAGCTCTAATATAGGCTATAAATCAGCATTTACAACTATATATAATAAATTAATATTAAAATTAATTGAGCAAAAGCGTTGTATTAGGAGTTTGATGATGATACTATTAAATCATCAACTTGTCCCAAATAGATGGAGGAATATAACTATGAAGAAAGCCAAACTATTTGGAAGTTTAACTTTACTTTCTGGTGTTGCTTTAACATTGGCAGCATGTGGTAATAATTCAAATTCTAAGGTAGATAACCCAACTAAGAGCTTTAAAGAAGCTACTCCTAAGAAAGCCGTCAAGAAAGGCGGTACTGTTAGTGTAGCCCTTGAATCTGATACACCATTTACCGGTATTTTCTTAAATGAATTGTCAGATACTCAAAATGATACCGATGCAATGGCACCTGCTAATGAAGCATTATTTGATACAGATGATACTTATCAAATTAATGATAAGGGTCCAGCTACATTAAAATTAGATAATGAAAATAAAACTGCCACTATTACTGTTAAAAAGGGTGTAAAGTGGTCAGATGGTAAGCAAGTAACTGCTAAGGATATTGAATATTCTTACGAAATTATTGCTAATAAGGCAACAAAATCTTCTCGCTATACTGAATCACTTCAAAATATTGTTGGTTTAAGCGAATATCACGATGGAAAATCTAACACTATTTCTGGTATTGAAATGCCTGATGGTGATAATGGTAGAACTGTAGTACTTCATTTTAAAGAAATGAAACCGAGTATGAAATTTAGTGGTAACGGTTATTTCTGGGAGTCTGCAGCTCCATACCATTACTTAAAGGATGTTCCATTTAATAAGTTACAATCCTCCGATCAAGTAAGAAAGAATCCACTATTCTTTGGTCCTTATAAGATGAGCAAAGTGGTTCGTGGTCAAGCTGTAACTTTTGTACCTAACAAATATTACTGGAGAGGCACTCCAAAATTAGATAAGGTTACAATTCAAGTTTTGAACCCTAACTCAGCTTCTCAGGCTATTAAGAGTCACAAATATGATATTGCTGGGGTTGTTAACTCGCAATGGAAGAATGTAGCTAATACTAATAACGTTAACTGGATTGGACATATTCCATTAGCCTACAGTTATTTAGGCTTTAAAGTAGGTAAGTGGGATGCAGCTAAAGGCGAAAACGTAATGAATAAGGATTCCAAGATGAACAATAAATCATTACGTCAAGCTATTGCTTATGGTATGAATGTTTCCGCTGTAACGAAACGTTATACTAATGGATTGACTTTCCATATTCCAACTTTAATTCCAAAGCAATTTGGTAAATACTTCGACAAGAATGTTAAAGGATATGACTATAACATCAAGAAAGGTAACGAAATTCTTGATAAAGCTGGCTACAAGAAGAAGGGTAAATACCGTGTTCAACCAAATGGAAAACCTTTAACTATTCGGCTAGCTGCTATGACTGGTAATTAAACTAAAAAACAAAAAATTAAAAATTATAACCAACAATGTATTAATTTTGGTTTTATTTTTATGTTATGTGGTGGTTTTTTTTTGTATGTTATTTCCTTCTACTAAAAGTTTAAAAACGACTCTAAGGATGTTGATATGTTCATGGGTGCATGGTCATTATCATCAGAACCATCACCAAATGACCTGTACAGTGTAAAGGCTCCTTATAACTTCTCACGCTTTGTAACTGCTAAGAACACTAAGTTACTTCAAGAAATGGATTCTGAAAAGGCATTTAATACGAATTATCGTGTCAAGAAGTTCCATGAATGGCAAAAATACATGGATGATGAAGCTTATGTCGTTCCAGTATCTAACAGTTACAGTGTAAACGCTGTTAACAGTAAGATTACTGGTTACTCATTAAAACCTTCGGCTGCTAACAGTCTTTGGTACAACGTTGGAATTGCCAAATAATAATTTTATGAATTTTCTCAAACGATCGTCAATTTTGACGATCGTTTTTTGTTCAACTTGTTTTAATCGGCTTCAGGGCTAAAATTAAATATATCAACTTGCCCAATATTATTGGAGGAAAATTCGATAAGGAAAGGCAAATTAAGTGGTACATTAATTCAGGTGTAGTCTTAACTTTAGCAGCCTGTGGTAATAGTAACAGCAATAACTGTAGTCACCCTAACTTTAAGGAGTCAACTCCTAAGAAAACAATTAAAGATGGTGGTAAGGTTAGTGTCACTGTAGTTATCGATACATCATTTACAGATATTTTTAATGATGAATTATCAACTAACAATACTTAGAAGTATGTAAAAGGTGGAGCGCCAGATATTAAGATTGATAAGAATGCTAAAACCGCACCCGTTACTATTAATCCTAAAGTTAAGTGGTCTGATGGTCAGTCATTGGTTGCAAAAGACTACGAATATACTTATGACATTATCACTAATAAAGCAACTCATTCTAAACGTTACACTTCAAGCTTAGCTGAACTTGAAGGTTTGCAAGAATATCATGATGGAAAATCTGATACTATTTCAGAGATTGAAATGCCAGATGGCGAAAATGGTCGTACAGTAGCACTTCATTTTAAAGAAATGAAGCCTGGAATGACACAAAGTGGTAATAGCAATATTTGGGAAGCTGCTGCTCCTTACCATTACTTAAAAGATGTTGCACTTGATAAGCTTATTTCAAGCAATAAGGTTCGTAAGAATCCATTGTTCTATGGTCCTTACAAGGTAAGCAAAGTGGTTCGTGGACAATCAGTTTCCTGGGTTCCAAACGAACATTACTATAAAGATAAACCACACTTAGATAAAATTATAGCTTCCGTAATTACTCCAGCTTCAGTTGCTCAATCACTTAAGAGTAATAAATTTGATGTCACCCAAGTAAGTAACTCTCAATGGCAAGATATTAAAGGCTCTAAGGGCGAAAACGTAATGAACAAAGACGCTATGATGAATAATCAAGCTCTTCGTCAAGCTATTGCCTATGGGATGAATGTTGACGAAGTTTATAAGGGATACTCATCAGGTCTTTCATTTAGAATTTCTACTTTAATTCCAAAGCAATTTGGTGATTACTTCGATAAGAATGTTAAGGGATATACTTATAACATTAAAAAGGATAATGAATTGTTAGATAAAGCTGGCTACAAGAAGAAGGGACATACCGCGTTCAACCAAATGGAAAGCCTTTAACTATTCATTTAGCGGCCATGACTGGTAGCAAGGTTCAAGAACCGATCATTCAAAACTACATTTAACAATGGAAGAAATTAGGATTAAACGTTAAGCTAACTGGCGGTCGTTTAATGGAAATGAATTCTTTATATGATAAAGTTCAACATGATTCTAAAGATGTAGATATTGTTCATTGGTGCTTGGTCACTTTCTTCAGAACCAGCTAGGAGTATGGGGACGGTTTCCCTAACTGGTACTACGTTGGTTATACAAAATAAATAAAAATATTTAAAGTGCGATTTTAAGAGGTCGCACTTTTTCTTTATCTTTTTTTAATAGGATAAAATAGGTATAATTAAAGAGTTAAAGAAAGGAAGCAACTATGGTTTCAGTAGCTTTTAAACAAAACTTAAAAGAAAAATATGGAATAAAATTTAATAATGAAAAATTACTCGAAGATGCATTTACGCATTCTTCGTATGCTAATGAGCATCCTGGTAGAAAGGACTATGAAAAATTAGAATTTCTTGGGGATGCTGTTCTTGAACTAGCTGTATCTGATTATCTTTATCGGCATTTTCCAAAATTAAATGAAGGTGAGTTAACCAGAATGCGTTCTAATATTGTTAGAACTGAAGGTTTTTCTGAATTTGCCATCGAATGTGGTTTTCCAGCAGAAATTAATCTCGGTAAGGGAGAAGAAAAAGCTGGGGCAAGAAAGCGTAAGACACTTCTTGAGGATGTCTTTGAAGCCTTTAATGGTGCGCTTTTTTTGGATCAAGGAATGCCAGCAGTACAGCACTTCTTACATTTGACAGTTTACCCATTAATTGCTGAAGGAGATTTTAATGCCTCACGCGATTATAAAACTGAACTTCAGGAGCGTTTGCAGGTAAATGGACCAGTTAAGATTGAATATCAAGTAATAGACGAAGATGAATCAAAGCCATCTTTTAAAGTTCAGCTACTTGTAAATGGTGAAAAAGTTTCAGAGGGACAAGGACGTAATAAAAAAGCCGCAGAGCAGCAAGCGGCTCAAGCTGCATTAGCTAAAAATAAATAAGAAAAGGTGAGTCTGTGCCACTACAACAATTAGTTTTAAATGGTTTTAAGTCTTTTGCTGATAAGACGACAATTAGCTTTAATAATGGTATTACTGGCATCGTTGGTCCAAATGGTAGTGGAAAAAGTAACATTACAGAAGCAATTCGCTGGGTAATGGGTGAGGGGTCTGCCAAGTCTTTACGTGGTGAAAATATGAAAGATGTTATTTTCGCTGGTAGTCAAATGCGTGCTCCGATGAATCATGCAGAAGTTGAGCTGATTTTCGATAATCGTGATCATCAACTTGCCTCTGATGATGATGAAGTTGTAGTTACAAGAAAAATTTTGCGTAACGGCGAAAGTGATTATCTTTTAAATCATCATCCAGTTAGATTAAAAGATGTCAAAACACTTTTTATTGAGTCTGGAATGTCATCTGACAGCTTGGGAATAATTTCGCAGGGTAAAGTTGATGAAATTCTTAATTCTAAACCGCAGCAACGACGGGGAATTTTTGAAGAAGCTGCTGGGGTACTTCATTTTAAGCAACAAAAAGAGATTGCTTTGAAGCAGTTAGATAAGACTAATGCCAATTTAATTAGAATTAATGACTTGGTTAAGGAGTTAGAGGGTAGAATTGAGCCTCTTCATGAACAAAGCTCGTTAGCAAAAGAATATAAGTTTCAAAAAGATCAACTTGATCATAAGTTGAAACAGCTTCTAGGCTTAGAGATTGAAAGCTTAAATGAAGAAAAAAAAGCAGTTGCTAAAAAAGCAGCCACTAATCAAGGAATCTTAAATAAGCTTGATGATGAAGTTAAACAATCTCAAGCTGATTTAGAGGAAAAACGTAAGCAGTCAAATAAGCGACATGCAGAAAAAGATGAAAAACAGCAAGAATTATTAGCTTTAACGCAAAAAATTGCTGCTTTGAATACTGATTTGCAAATGCATCAGCAATCTCGTGAGTATGATGTTGCTACGCAAAAGGAATATATCGCTCAATCTGATGAATTAAAAGAACGTCAAAAACATCTTTTGAAGCAACTTGATAGTAATGAAAAAGATTTGGCTAGTCAAAATAAAATACTTGCTAATTTTTTGAAAAAACAAAAAAAATTAAAGCAAGAATTAAAGCAGGGACCAGAACAGTTAAATAATCAATTAGAGAAGGTTCGTTCTGATTACATTCAAACTTTACAAGATCAAACGAGCAATAATAACGAAATTGTTTATTTGAAAAATGAATTAACTCGTAATCAGAAGTCAACTGATAGTCGTCAGCAAGAGGTTGAAGAGCAATTATCAGAGTCTCAACAAATTCTTGACCAATTAAAAAAACAAGGACATGATTTAGTACTTAAACGTAAAAAATTAAATGAAGAAATATCAGTCCTTAATCAAAAAATTGCACAGAAGAGCAAACTTAAAGATCAAAATGAGCAGAACTATTTCCAAGTACGTAATAATCTTCAACAAATTTCCGCTCAAGTAGAAGGTTTAAAGCGAATTAGAGATCGCCATGAAGGTTACTATTATGGGGTTAAGTATGTTTTAAATCATCAAAGTGATTTCCATGGTATTGTTGGGGTTATTGGTGAATTAATTTCATTCCCAGCCGAATTAGAAGCAGCATTATCAACTGCTTTAGGTGGCGGAGTTCAAGATTTAGTAACGATTGATCAAAATAGTGCTAGGGATGCAATTAATTTGTTAAAGCAATCTCGTACTGGTAGAGCTACTTTTTTACCTTTAGATGGATTGCGACATAATGAAATTGCTGCTTCAACAATTAAGTCTCTTCAAAGCATTGATGGATTTAAGGGCGTAGCAGCAAACCTCGTTACTGCAAAGACGGATATCGATATTTCCAATGCTATTTCTTATCTTTTAGGAAATATTTTGGTAGTTGATACAATTGATACTGCTTTGCGCGTGCAACGTAGAATTGGTCGTCACTATCGAATTGTCACTTTAGATGGTGATATTATCAGTCCTGGCGGAAGTATGACTGGAGGAACTAGAAATACTAGAAATAATTCACCACTTGCAACAAATGCAGAAATTGATAAGCTGACTGCTCAAATTAAGGCAAGCAAAGAAAAGTTTGTTAAATTACAAGAGATTTTGAATGAGTTAAATCAAGTCTTAAATGAATTGCAGGCAGAACTAGAAACTAAGAAGAGTAATTTAACCTCATTAAATCAACAAATTAGCGAGCAAGCTATTAAGTATGAAAATGAAGAGAAAGAAGTAAAACGTTTAACTCAATTAAATGATTTACAACAAAAAGCGCAACTAGAAAAAAAGCAAGAAGAAGCAGAACTATCAACTCGCCTTGAAAAGCAACAAACTAAAAAAGTAGAACTTGAAGAATTAGCCCAAAAACAGAGAACACAAATGGATCAATTAAAACATGATCTTAGTGATTTTGATGAGGCTTATCAAAAGCTACAAAATGAATTGAGTAACTTAAATTCTGATTTGGCTGTTGTTAAGAATAAGCTTGAAAATATTACTGCGAAAAAGACTGAGCTAGAGGAACAATTAACTAATACTAATGCTCGTTTAAAGGATATTGATAATAAGATTAAGGCCCTTACATTGTCTCAAAATGGACAAAGTGAAACTGAGATTGAAGAACAAGTTTCTCGATTGTCTGAAAAGAGAAAGCAAATGCAAAAGGCTCTTGCTGAAATAAATCAAGATTTAGGAAAATTTGATGCGCAGATAAATAATCTAGATCAAGTTGCCACAAGAAACTATAATTTGCGTAAGAATACAGCTGCTGAGCAAGAAGAATATTCAGCTAAATTAGGAGAGCTGAAGTCTCAAATTAATCAAAAACTTAAAACTTTAAGTGAAGAGTATTCCCTTACCTTTGAAGCTGCTTTGCAATTATCTAAGGGTCAAAATACAACAGACTTACGTAGGAAGCTAGAGCGCGAAGTTCATCTACATAAGATGTCTTTAGCAGATATTGGTGAAGTAAACTTAAATTCTATTGAAGAATATGAAGATGTAAAAACACGCTATGATTTCTTGAATGGTCAACAAACAGACTTGCTTAATGCAAGAAAAGATATTGAAGAATCAATGTCGAAATTAGATGATGAAGTAAAGAGTCGTTTCAGTGCAACGTTCCATCAAATTGAAAAAAGCTTTGCTAAAATTTTCCCAATTATGTTTGATGGTGGACATGCAAGATTAGAACTTACCGATCCTAAGAATTTACTTGAAACAGGAATTGAAATTATCGCTCAACCACCTGGTAAGAAATCACAAAAATTAACACTTCTTTCTGGTGGTGAAAGAGCTTTGACTGCAATTACTTTATTATTTGCAATGTTGCAAGTTAATCCAGTGCCTTTCTGTATTCTAGATGAAGTAGAAGCGGCCTTGGATGAAACCAATGTTGATCGTTTTGCTCAATTTTTAAATCATTATGATATGAAGACTCAATTTATTGTGATTACTCACCGTCGTGGTACGATGCAGAAAGCAGATAATTTGTATGGAATTGTAATGCAGGAATCTGGAATTTCGAAAGTGCTGTCAGTATCATTAAATGAGATTAAGAAAGAAGTGAAATAGTAGTGGGATTATTTGATAAAATCAAAAAATCTCTTTTTGGTCATAAAGATGAAGAACAAGAAGAGAATAAAGAAAAAGAACTAACTGAAAAATCAAATGAAGAGACTCAAGAATCAAAAGAGCCTTCTGAAGCAGAAAATGTTGAAAAAAATTCAGAAGAGATACCCGATTCAGAAACTGAAGATCAATCTGACGAAGAAAATACCGAATCAGAAGAAACGCCTGGTTGGAGTGATGCCGGTAGTGCATTTGAAAAAACACAAAATGAAGCTGAAAAGCCCGCTGAAGAAGTAGAGGATCAGTCAGAAGAAGAGTCTGAAGAACAAGAAGAGGATATAGAAGAAGTATCTGATTCAGAAGTTGAAGATCAAGATGATCAAGAAAGTGTTACGGCAGAAGTAACTGAGGAAGAAGCACCAGAAGAAGACGAACAAGAAAGATATGATAAAGGATTAGAAAAAACCAATCATTCATTTGGTGCTCGTTTAAATGCATTCTTTGCTAAATTTAGAACGGTTGATGAAGATTTCTTTGATGATTTGGAAGATTTGCTAATTGAGTCTGATGTAGGTTTTGAAACTGCTGAAGAATTAACTGATTCTTTGAGGGATGAGGCAAAATTACAAAATGCCAAAAGTCATGATGCCTTAAAACAAGTTATTGTCGAAAAGTTAGTTGATATTTACGATAAAGGCGGAGAAGGTAAAGATTCTAAATTGGCAGATGATAGTGAAGCTAAACCTAACGTCTATTTGTTTGTAGGAGTCAATGGAGCAGGTAAGACTACTACAATCGGTAAATTGGCTAAAAGAATTAAAGATTCAGGAAAATCCGTTATGATGGTAGCAGCTGATACTTTCAGAGCAGGGGCTGTTGAACAATTAGTAGAGTGGGGCAAGCGTGATGGCGTTGAAGTTATTACGGGTCCTGAAAAAGCTGATCCAGCTTCTGTGGTTTATGATGGTGTTAAAAAAGCTAAAGAAGATGGCATTGACTTTTTATTAGTTGATACTGCTGGGCGACTTCAAAATAAAGTAAATTTGATGAGCGAGCTTGATAAGATAAAGCGTACGATAAAGAAAATCTTGCCCGATCAACCAAACGAAGTACTTTTAGTTTTAGATGGTTCAACTGGTCAAAATGCATTGCTTCAAGCTAAAGATTTTGATAAAACAACAAAACTTACTGGTTTAGTTTTAACTAAACTTGACGGATCTTCTAAGGGTGGAGTAGTTTTAGCAATTAGAAATGAAATGGACTTACCAGTTAAATTAGTCGGTTTAGGAGAAAAAGTTGATGATTTAGCTGACTTTGATGCAGAAAAATTTGCAATTGGTCTCTTCCAAGGAATAATCTAATAGTAGGTAAAGTTACGAGTAATTATAGAAGGAGTAAATATGAAGCATTTAAGTGCATGTACAACTATTTTAGTTGGTAAAAAGGCCTCAATCGATGGCTCAGTAATGATTTCACGTAATGATGATACTGCTGGCGCAATTACACCTCAAAAGTTCATCATTGAACCGGCTGCTCACGGTGAAAAAGGACGTAAGATTAAATCTTGGCTTAATAAATTTGAAATGGATTTGCCAGAAGATGCCCAAAGAGTACCAGCTGTTCCCAATGTTGACTATAAGAAACTTGGTTATTATGACGAAAGTGGTATTAATCAAAAGAATGTTGCCATGTCATGTACTGAATCAACTTATGGTAATGAAAGAACTTTAGCCTTTGATCCATTGGTTAAAGATGGTTTGGATGAAGATTGTATGCAAACCGTCGTTTTACCATACATTGATTCTGCAAGAGATGGTGTTAAGCGTCTTGGTGCTTTAATTAAGAAATATGGTTCTCCAGCAGGAAACTCAGTTTTATTCGGTGATAAGGATGAAATTTGGTACATGGAAATTGTTACTGGTCACCACTGGGTTGCCCAACGTATTCCAGATGATTGTTATGCTGCAACTGGTAACCGCGTAGCTATTCAAGAAGTGAACTTTGATGATCAAGATAACTTTATGTGGAGTGAAGGAATTCAAGAATTTGTTGAAGAACATCACTTGAATCCAGATCATGAAGGTTGGAATTTCCGTCATATTTTTGGAACTTATACTGAACAAGATCGTCACTACAATACCAGTCGTCAATGGTATATTCAAAAGCTTTTTAATCCAGAAATTGAACAAGATCCTGAAGATCCAGATATTCCTTTCATTAGAAAAGCTTCTAAGAAGTTAGCTAAGGAAGATATTGAATATGCTCTTGGTTCTCACTATCAAGATACACCATTCGATCCATTTGGACATGGAACTGAAGAAGAAAAGCATCGCTATCGTCCAATTGGTTTAAATAGAACTCAAAACTCACATATCTTACAAATTAGAAGTGATGTTCCTGAAGAAATGGCAGGTATTATGTGGTTATGTATCGGTGGTCCAACATTTACCCCTTACATTCCATTCTTTGCAAATATGAATGATACGGATCCTTCATTTAACAATACTTCAATGACTTATAATAAGGAAGATGCTTGGTGGTATTACAAGTCTCTTGCTGCTTTAGTTGAAAGTCATTATCCTCAATTTGTTCAACTTAATACTAAGTACTTAGAAGAATTAAATAGATACTACCGTGGACGTGTTGAAGAAGTTATCGAAAACGCTAAAGATTTGAGTGGAGAAAAATTAACTGATTACTTGACTCAAGAAAATCAAAAGACTGTTGCTCATACTAAGAAAGACAGTGAAGAATTAATGGGTCAGATGTTTACAGACGCAATTAAGATGTCTAAGTTAACATTTAAGATGGATCCAAACTTATAATTTAAATAGATTATAGAAAAAGAGAAGGTTAGGCGACTTGTTTGCCTAACCTTCTTTTTATAAAAAATTAACTCTAAAAGATAATTAAGTATAGACCTATCATTTTAGAAATGCGATTTTTTTGCTATACTTGTTCAAGGTGAGACAAAAATGGATGAACTTGAAAGAAACGAAAGATTAGGCGATTTATTTGCCTATTATGGTTCTTTGTTGACTAAGGGACAACAAGATTATTTTGAAGATTATTATTATAATGATCTTTCTTTAGGTGAAATTGCTGATAATCACCATGTCTCTCGTCAGGCTGTTTACGACAACTTAAAACGTAGCAGCAAGGCTTTAGAAAAATATGAAGATAAACTTCATATGAAGCGTGATTATTCTAGAATAGAAGAAAAAATTACTGAAGCTGTATATGCCCTTGAAAATGGCAAAATTAATCGAGCTCAGATTGAACTTTTAAAATTATTAAGACAAATGGGAGTAGAATAGCATGGCTTTTGAAAATTTGAGTGAAAGACTTCAAAAAGCATTAAAAAATTTAACAGGTAAAGGAAAAATCTCTGAGGCTGATATCAATGACGCCAGCCGTGAAATTCGTTTAGCTTTATTAGAGGCAGATGTTAACTTTAAAGTTGTAAAAGACTTTATTAAAAAGATTAAAAAAGAAGCTCTGGGTAAGGAAGTTCAAGATAGCTTAAATCCCGGACAACAAATCATTAAAATTGTTGATGATGAATTAACAAAAATGATGGGAGAAGAAGCCGTTTCTCTTAATAAGTCCCCACATATTCCAACAATTATTATGATGGTTGGTTTACAAGGTACTGGTAAAACTACTACGGTTGGTAAGCTTGCAAATTATTTGATGAAGAACGAAAAGGCTCGTCCTTTATTAATTGCGGGGGATATTTATCGTCCAGCAGCTGTCGATCAATTAAAACAAATTGGGCAACAATTAGATGTACCTGTTTATAGTGAAGATAATCAAGATGTTGCTGAAATTGTTAAGCATGGTCTTGAAGAAGCAGACAAAAATAAAAATGACTATGTTTTAATTGATACAGCTGGTCGTCTTGAAATTGATGAACAATTGATGGATGAATTAAAGCGTGTGACTGAGGTTGCTCATCCAGACAATACTTTGCTTGTTGTAGACGCTATGACAGGTCAAGCTGCTACTCAAGTTGCTGAAGGGTTTAACAAAGATTTAGATTTAACTGGAATTATTTTAACCAAGTTAGATGGGGATACTCGTGGTGGTGCGGCACTTTCTATTCGTGCTGTCACTGGCCTTCCAATTATCTTTACGGGTCAAGGTGAAAAATTAACTGATCTTTCTACTTTCCACCCTGATCGAATGGCTTCACGTATCTTAGGCATGGGTGACATGTTGACCTTAATTGAAAAGGCTCAGCAAGATTACGATGCTAAAGAAGCCGAAAAGATGGCTGAAAAGATGCGGGAGAATACTTTTGATTTTAATGACTTTATTGATCAAATGGAACAAGTTCAAAAAATGGGTCCTCTAGATCAAATTATTAAAATGATTCCTGGATTGGGTAATAATCCTGCTCTTAAAAATATTCAGATTCCGGAAAAACAAATCGACCACATTAAGGCTATTGTTTATTCAATGACCCCAGAAGAGCGTGAAAATCCTGATATTCTTAATCCATCAAGAAGACGTAGAATTGCTGCTGGTTCGGGTAGATCGATTGCTGAAGTTAACCGAATGATTAAGCAATTTAAGCAATCAAAAGAAATGATGCAAAAGATGACTAAGGGAGATATGGGTGAATTGGCTAACTTACCAGGGATGAATTCACCAATGGGTAAAATGGCTATGCGTTCAATGAATAAACGCTTTAAGAAGAATAAAAAGAAGCGCATGAAAAATATCAAACGCTATCGTTCAAAATAATTTTTAGCTGTTAAGGAAAAACACTTTACACATATTTTTCTTTATGCTATATTATTTAAGTCAAGAAATTTAGGAGGAATTATTAATGTCTGTAAAGATTCGTATGCGCCGTATGGGCTCAAAGAGAAAACCTTTTTACCGTATCGTAGTTGCTGATTCACGTATGCCACGTGACGGTCGTTTTATCGAAGAAGTTGGTTACTACAACCCACTTACTAACCCTGATGAAGTTAAGCTTGAAGAAGACAAGATTTTTGAATGGCTTGAAAAGGGTGCTCAACCATCAGATACTGTAAGAAGCTTACTTTCAAAAGCTGGTTTGATGACTAGATACCACGACGCAAAGTACGGTAAGTAATTTACTATTGCAATTAGAAGTTTGGGAAGGCTCTTCCCAAACTTTTTTATTTAGAAAGAATAAATTCTATGACTGAGTATTTTGAAGTTGGAAAAATATTATCTCCTCATGGTTTAAAGGGAGAGGTTAAGGTAAATGCCACAACTGATTTTCCAGAGGAAAGATTAGCTGCAGAGAGTAGATTGTTTATTAAAAACAATGACGTGTATCAAGCAATGATTGTTGAAGTTGCTCGACGCCATAAGCAATTTTATTTGGTTAAGTTTGAAAAAGTTGATGATATTGATCAAGCAGAAAAAATTTGTGGCAAAGAGCTATATGTTGCAGAAACTGATCAACAAGAATTACCTGAAGGTAGTTATTACTTTAAAGATATTTTGAATTGTCCTGTATATGATGCTGAAACTGGTGAAAAATTAGGTATTTTAGAGAATATTGAAACTCCTGGAGCAAATGATATTTGGGAGATAAAGCCAGAACAGGGGAAGAGTTTTTGGATTCCAAATATTAAATCAGTTGTTAAGAAAGTTGATTTACCTAATAAACGAATAGAAGTAACTTTACTTGAGGGATTGCGAGATGAAAATTAATGTTTTAACTCTTTTTCCAGATATGTTTACTCCTTTGCAGGTATCCATGCTGGGAAGAGGACTAGAAGACAAAAAGTGGGAGTTAAATTTAGTTAATTTCCGTGATTTTACAACTGATGTTCACCATCATGTTGACGATACTCCTTATGGAGGAGGCGCCGGCATGGTTTTACAAATTATGCCGATAAAAAAAGCACTTGATTCTTTAACTAACAAAGGTAAAGTTATTATTACTGCTCCTCAGGGAAAGACCTTTAATGAAAAAATGGCTCAAAATTGGTCAAAGGAAGAAAATCTGACTTTTATTTGTGGTCATTACGAAGGTTTTGATCAAAGAGTGTATGACTTAGCGGATGAGACAGTCTCAATTGGGGATTACGTTTTAACTGGCGGTGAATTGCCAACAATGAGTATGATTGATGCTACTGTAAGACTATTACCAGGAATTTTAGGAAATGCAGCTTCTCCAGTTGAAGAAAGTTTTTCTCATGGACTTTTAGAGTATCCACAATATACCCGTCCTGCAGATTTTGAGGGACAAAAAGTACCAGAAGTACTGACATCTGGTAATCATCAAAAAATTGCTGAATGGCGTCATAGGGAAGCTTTACGTGCAACATATCTTCATCGTCCAGATATGTTATCAGAACGCAATTTAACTAATGAGGAAAAGAAAATGCTAGAAGAAATTAAACTTGAAAAAGATAATTAGTATTTACAAGCTTTTTTCTATTTGATAAACTAATCGTTGTGGCATAAGCCACTGATTTATGGGTATTCCGCTGGCACTGAGTGTTGATGAATGCCGTAGAAGGAGAGACAATAATGGATCCATTAATTCAAGAATTAACTAAAGACCAATTACGTGATGATATGCCTGACTTTCGTGCAGGTGATACTGTTCGTGTTCACGTACGTGTTGTAGAAGGTACTCACGAACGTATTCAGATGTTCGAAGGTGTTGTAATTAAGCGTAAAGGTGCAGGCATCAGCGCAACTTACACTGTACGTAAGATGTCATCTGGTATTGGTGTTGAACGTACTTTCCCAGTAAACGATCCACGTGTTGCTAAGGTTGAAGTTCTTCGTCACGGTCGTGTACGTCGTGCTAAGCTTTACTACTTACGTGAACGTCATGGTAAGGCAGCTAGAATTGCTGAAAAGCGTCGCGGTTAATTCAATAATTAATCAAGACAGGATTAAAAGCTATCTCAAACGAGATAGCTTTTTTTCATACCAAAAAAGAGTTTCGAAAATGAAACTCTTTTTAATTAATAAAATGTAATGTGATTTAGTGGCCAATAGCGTAATTTTACTACACCAACTATTTTACTTCGAGGAATTGTTCCAATGTATCGACTGTCTTTTGAAACACTTCGATGATCTCCCATTACAAAGTATGTATTAGCAGGAACCTTGTTAGTTTTTTGCATTTCTTTTAATTGTTTAGAAGTGTAGAATTGGCGATAATTTTGTGTTTTTGCAAGTGAGCTCAGAGTGAAGTTCTGAGTATTAGTATATTTGGTTCCAGAAACACCATCTTCACCATTATCAATTAGTTTTTGACCTGCTTTTAACCAAGGCTGATTTAACTTTTTACCATTGATATAAATTTGATTATTTTTACTTACAATCTTATCACCAGGTAATCCAATAACTCGTTTAATGTATAGGGCACCTGGTTCATCTGGTGCATCAACAATTACAATATCGCCTTGCTTAATTTTAGCATGACGAAGAGCAATTACACGATCGTTATTTTCAAAAGTTGGCTGCATTGAAATTCCAGATACGGTTAAGTTAGCAAATACAAATCTATTTAGTACAAAGAAAATACCAAAAAAGATAGCTACTAAAATTAGTACCTGGAGAATCCATTGACCCCAGCTTTCAGCTTGTTCTTGTTTTTTCAATTTTTCCACCTTAATTTTTTCTATTTCAACATAAAGTTTAACCTTAAATAGAGATTTTGTCGATTAAACAAAAATAGAAGTAATAATTTCTACCTTATTTTTCAAGTTAGAAAGTAGATGTAAAAAGAGCTATAAAATCAAATTTAGCTTATAATAAAAAAGTAGGAGTGTGAATGGTTATGAAAGACATCCATGAATATTCAGCTGGAAGCATTATATACAGACTTAATAATGAAAAAATAGAATTTTTGCTAGCTCAGAGTAAGCTTAATAAAACTTGGGGATTTCCTAAAGGACATCTTGAAGAAGGTGAGAACGAAATACAGGCTGCTCAAAGAGAAGTATATGAAGAAGTAGGCTTAAAACCAGACTTTGATTTTAATTTCAAAGAAAGTATTACTTATAAAATTGCAAAAGATCGCGTAAAGACGGTTACATTTTTTTTGAGTAAGTTTAATTCGAATCAAAAGATTAAATTACAAGAGAGCGAAATTGGTGCTTCTAAGTGGTCAAGTTTGGAGGAAGCCAGTACCTGTTTACATTATGAGGAATTAAATGAACTCTTGAAAAAGGCACAGGAATATATTGAAAAAAATGAGATATCCAGATAAGTTATTAGAAGAAGTTAAAGATCGAGCAAAAGGAATGAAACTGGAAGGAATTAATTTTGGAGCTGGACCTGTTCATCCAAAATTGATGATTGTAGGAGAAGCCCCAGGAAGAGAAGAAATAGAGTCTTTGATTCCTTTTCATGGTGCTTCTGGTAAAGAACTAATGAAGTCTCTGGCTTCGATTGGACTTAAACGAGAAGACGTTTATATTACAAGTGCAGTAAGAAGTCGTCCATATAGTGTTAAGAAAGTTTTCAGTAAAAAAGAAAATAAAGAAGTAACAAAGTATCCAAATCGGAAACCAACGAAGAAAGAAATTCTAGCTCATGCACCCCTGTTAGATTATGAAATTAATTATGCTCAGCCAAAGATAATTGTTACAGTTGGGACGACGGCTTTAAATAGGTTGTTAGGAAATAAATATGAAATTAGCAAGGTGCATGGAAAGATTATAAAAAATACCCCAATTTTAAAGTTAAATGATGCAAAAGATGGTTATGTTTGGTCAAAAGAAAAATATACTATTATTCCACAATATCATCCAGCTGCAGTATTTTATAATCGAAAACTGGCTGAAATTATTACTCAGGATTGGTTAAATATAAAGCCATTATTAAAAAGAGAGAATTAAAAAAGCTGGTAGGAAAATCCATACCAGTTTTTTAGTCGATATTATTACGATATAAACCTACAACCTTACCCAAAATCTGAACCACAGGTAAAATAATTGGATCCATTGTATCATTTTCCGGTTGTAATCGATAATAGCCGTCTTCCTTGAAAAATCTCTTGACAGTTGCTTCATTATCTTCTGTCATTGCAACAACAATTTCACCATTATTTGCACTAGATTGTTTCCGAACAATAACGTGGTCACCGTTAAGAATACCAGCATTAATCATAGATTCTCCATGAACACGTAACATAAAGAGCTCTCCAGCATCATTTTCGAGATCAGGTGGGAGAGGGAAGTACTCATTAATGTCTTGAATCGCTAGAATTGGTTGACCAGCAGTTACTACACCAACTATTGGGATATCCTTGGGCTTAATTCCTAGAACTTCACGGCCCTTTTCTGTAACTTCGATTGCTCTAGGTTTAGTAGCGTCTTTTAAGATATAGCCTTTCTTTTCTAGGCGGCCTAAATGGCCATGTACTGTTGAAGTAGAAGAAAGATCAACAGCACTACAAATTTCTCTAACTGTAGGTGGAAAAGCACGCTCTTCAACAGTGTCGTAAATAAAACGTAAAATTTCTAATTGTTTATTTGCATGTGGTTCAGTCATAATTTTTTCTCCATTTAGTTACTTACTAATATTTTAACAAAAAAAGATTTGTTCGACAAACAGGCGTTCTTAACAGTTGAGTCTTTTTTTATTGGTATAATTAAGGTAAACTAACATTGTTTAGTGAGGTGTTTATTATGGATAAAAAAGAAGAAGAAAAATTAATTAAGCGAATTAATGAATTAACTAAGATTAGTAGAGAACGTGAACTAACTCCTGACGAATTAGAGGAACGTAAGAAGTTAAGAGCTGCTTTTCTTGAAAACTTCCGTGCAGGATTTAGACAACAACTTGAAGATACGGTTGTGATTGATAAAGATGGTAAAGAAGTTACATCAGAAAAGGCAAAAGAAGCTCAACGTCGCAAAGGATTAAGAAAAGATTAATTTTCCACTTTAAAAAAGACTATTTTTTTGGTATGCTGAAAAAGTACATTAATTTTCGGAGGTTTTTGGGAAATGAATTTAGGATTAGCAATTTTTCTTATTATTATCGCACTATTGATCGGTCTTGTTGGCGGATTTTATGGTGCTCGTGCATATATGAAGAAGTATTTCCAAGACAATCCTCCTATTAGTGAAGATATGATCGCAGCTATGATGGCGCAAATGGGTCAAAAACCATCCGCTAAGAAGCTCAATCAAGTTATGAACATGATGAAGCATCAACAAAAAAAATAGTAGCTTACTTTACTAATATTTGGTTTAGACAGAGGAGTTACTCCTCTGTCTTTTTGTATACATGTGAGGTGAAATATGAACATTTTTAGTAAATTAGGATGGTTTTTTAAGCAAGAAAAAAAGCGCTATATTATTGGAATAATTTTTTTAGCATTAACTTCAATTGCTAATTTAGTACCACCTAGGATTCTAGGGTTAATGGCAGATCAACTTGATAAGGGATCAATTAGTTGGGCTGAATATGGCGCACTAATTTTAGCTGTGATTGCTGCAGCAATTGTTTTGTATCTTTTGCGTTATTTCTGGCGTAAGCAAATTTGGGGCGGAGCAGCTGAACTAGAAAGACAGATGCGATCGCGTTTATTTAGCCATTTTATGATAATGGATCGAACTTTTTATCAAAGACACCGAACTGGTGACTTAATGGCACATGCTACTAATGATATTAATTCAATTCAAAATGTTGCGGGGGACGGTGTCTTAACTTTAGTTGATTCTTTAGTAACTGGTGGGACAACAATGATTGCTATGATTATTTTTACTGATTTTCGTTTAACAATTGTCGCTCTCTTGCCACTTCCATTTTTAGCTTTAGGTGCCTGGAAATTAGGCGATAAGCTTCACTATAGTTTTGATAAGTCCCAAGCGGCCTTTTCTCGGCTTAATAATAAGACGCAAGAATCAGTTTCTGGAATTAAAGTATTAAAGGCATTTGGTGAAAGTAAACAAGATTCTGCTGCTTTCAATAAGATGGTAGATGAAACAATTCAAATCAATAAGAAAGTTTTTAAGTGGGACTCAATGTTTGATCCACTTGGAACCTTAATTATTGGAGCAACATATGTAATTACTATTATTTATGGTGGTCTTTTAGTAACCAATCATACTTTATCCGTTGGCCAACTAGTATCTTTTATTGCTTATATTTCAAATATGGTTTGGCCAATGTTTGCAATTGGTTACTTATTTAATATCTTAGAGCGTGGATCTGCATCTTATGATCGTGTTGAGCGGCTATTATATGAAAGACCACAAATTACCGATGAGAATGCTGATCGCAATTTAACTGCTAGGGACATTCAAGGCGACTTAAATTATGATGTAAAGTCTTTTGCTTATCCCGATGAAAAAGAGATTCCAGTCTTACAAAACATTAATTTTAATCTAAAACCGGGACAAACTTTAGGTTTGGTTGGAAAAGTTGGTGCCGGGAAAACAACAATTATCGAACTTTTATTAAGGGAATTTGATAAGTACCAAGGAAAAATAACTTTAGGTGGTCATGATATTAGAAATATTCCACTAGAATTACTTTTAAATGAAATCTCCTATGTGCCTCAAAATAACTTTTTATTTTCGACATCAATTGAGAATAATATCGCTTTTTCTGATCAAGCTGCAGGTGAAGAAAAAATTCAATCTGCTGCGCAAAAGAGTGATTTGCATGATGACATTATGCAGATGCCAGCTGGCTATAAGACTCTAGTTGGTGAGAACGGAGTGTCTTTATCTGGTGGTCAAAAGCAACGTTTATCTATTGCTCGTGCACTATTAAAAGAAAGTCCAATTTTGATTTTAGATGATGCTCTTTCTGCAGTAGATGCAAAAACTGAGACGGCGATTTTAGATTCACTTAGGTCTGAAAGAAAAGATAAAAAGACTTTGATTGCAGCTCACCGATTAACTTCGGTAATGGATGCAGACTTAATTTTAGTATTAAAAAATGGAAAAATTGTTGAAAGAGGTACGCATCAAGATCTTCTTGACCAAGATGGTTGGTATGCTGAAATGTGGCGTAAACAAGAATTACAGGCAAAGGTGGATGAACTAGATGGATAACAAGGAAGAATTAAAATCTGTTTGGTCAAAGGCGATTCCTTTTAAAGAACAAGTTCAGATTTTTAAACGTGTCTTAAAATATGTAAAGCCTTTTAAAGTAGAAATGGGAGTTGCAATTTTTGGTGCTTTCTTAGTAAGCGTAATTAATATGCTTTTGCCTAGGGGACTACAATTCTTTTTAGATAACTATTTGATTAAGCAAAAGGCTACTGTTCAAATTATTGTTTGGGCTGGTCTATTATACGGAATTGGAACGATTATTAAGGCAGTTTTGCAGTTTATTTATCAATATTTGTATGCCTTGGGAGCCGAAAAGACACTTGAGAATGTTAGAAAGGATTTGTATCAAAAACTTCATAGTTTGGGGATGAGATATTTTGATCAAACGCCTGCAGGGTCAATTGTTTCAAGAGTTACTAACGATACAATGACATTAAGCGATTTCTTAGGCGTGCTCTGTCAGGTAGTAATTGGAGTATTTTCACTAGTAACTGCTTTTGTAGCAATGTATGTCACTAATAAAGTAGCAGCATTAATTGTTTTATTATTTTTACCAATTTTAGGATTTGTTTTTTGGATTTATACTCAAAAAAGCTCGAAACTATATCGTGGATTTCGTGAGCGGTTAAGTAGAATTAATACCAATTTGAATGAATCTATTGAAGGTGTTTCTTTAATTCAACAATTTAAACAAGAAAAGAGAATGACTCACAATTTTGAAAATGAAAATGGGACTTTAATGAAAACTCGTTTTAACATGATTAGAGTTAATTCACTTCTTTTATCTCCAATGACTAGTTTGCTTTATTCATTAGCTTTGGCGTTAGTTTTAATGTATTTTGGCTTTCCGCTACAAAAAACATTTGTACCCGCTGGAATTGTATATGCATTTTCTCAATATGTGCAACAATTTTTTAATCCAATCTCTACGATGATGGATCGAATGACGTTCTTTCAGGATGGAATAGTTGCGGGTAAACGTATTTTTAAAATTATGGATGAGCAAGAATATGAACCAGAGCAAGAAAACGATCAGAATGCTGTAATTTCTAAAGGAAAAATTGAATTTAAAAATGTGAGTTTTTCTTATGATGGTAAAAATGAGATTTTGCATAATGTTTCATTTGTAGTTAAGCCAGGGGAAACTTTGGGAATTGTTGGTCACACTGGATCAGGAAAGAGTTCAATCATTAATGTTATGATGAGATTTTATGAATTCGGTAGCGGTCAAGTTCTGATTGATGATATTGATATTAGAAAATTTTCTAAAAGGGAATTACGTAAAAAATTGGGGTTAGTTTTACAAGAACCATTTATGTTTTATGGTGATATTTCTTCAAATATTCGCTTGTATAATGATCAAATTACTGATCAACAAATTAAAAAAGCTGCACAAGCAGTTCAAGCGGATTCCTTTATTGAAAAAATGCCAGGTAAATATCATGCAAAAGTAATTGAGGGTGGCACAGAACTTAGTCAGGGACAAAGACAACTAATTTCTTTTGCAAGGACTCTGGTAACTGATCCGAAAATACTAGTCTTAGATGAAGCAACGGCTAATGTAGACACTGAAACTGAAAATTTGATTCAAGAAGGACTTAAAAAGCTTCGGCAGGGTAGAACGACATTAGCAATTGCCCACCGACTTTCAACGATTGCGGATGCTGATCAAATTATTGTTTTAGACAAAGGGAGAATTGTTGAACGTGGTACGCATCAAGAATTATTAAATAAAAAAGGTTATTACTATAATCTTTATAAACTACAACAAACCAGTGATAAGTAAAAAGGTTTGGTCTCATGACCAAACCTTTTTTAATAGATATTCTACTATTTGTTGCTACTTATCATTTAACATATATTGACGGGTCATTGGTAAGTTCTTACCGGATGGACCTTTAGTTAATAAGTATTGGATAACATCAATGTTTCCTGATTCAAATGAAGCTGCACAAGCTTGTAAATACATATCCCACATTCTTGCAAAACGTTCGCCCATCATACCTTCAACTTCAGAACGGTGATCGTTAAAGTTTTTGTCCCAAATTTCAAGAGTTCTTTGGTAATGGCGACGAAGCATTTCTATATCAGCAATTTGCAAGTTTGATTCTTCAATTCTTGAAACAATTTCAACTAAGCCTGGGATGTAACCGCCTGGGAAGATGTATTTATTAATCCAAGCGTTGGTTGCTCCACCTTGTTGACGAGTGATTCCATGAATTAATGCAACACCATATGGTTTTAAGTACTTAGCGACATCTTTAAAGTATTCCCCCAAGTTTTCCGAACCAACGTGTTCAAACATACCTACAGAAGTTACATAGTCAAAATCACGGTTACCTAATTCACGATAGTCTTTAAGTAAAACTTCTGCTTGATCTTCAAGGCCCATATCCTTAATTTTTTTGTTTACAAGATCGAATTGTTCTTGACTCAAAGTAACACCGGTAACTTTAAGTCCATATTCTTTAGCTGCAGTTAACATTAAGGTTCCCCAACCACAACCAATATCTAACAAGGTCTTACCAGGTTTAGGATCTAATTTTTGAAGAATGTGATGAACTTTTGCGATTTGAGCTGCCTCCAAATCGTCAGTGTTGTCATTAGTGAAGTAAGCACATGAATAAGTCATAGTAGGGTCAAGCCATAGCTTATAGAAGTCATTTCCAATATCATAGTGACTTTGAATATCTTCTTGGCTTTGCTTTTCAGTATGCTTTTGCTTTGGTAAGAATTTTCTGAATTTTGAAGCACGCATGAAAGATTCACTACTTTCATAAGCTGCTCCTATTAATTGTTGAATGCTTCCTTTAATTTCAAGATCCTTGTTCATGTAAGCTTCCCCTAAAGCTAAGGAAGCATTACTTGTTATATCTTTAAAAGGAATCTTTTTGTTAAAAATAACCTCCACTTCCGGTGTACCATTTCCATAAACTTCTGATTTTCCATCCCAGTAGGTGACTTTTACTGGAATATTAAATGAATGACTAAGCATCATTTTATATAAAGGTTTTTCTAACATTACTGATTCTCCTTTTCTACATTAGACTATGTTATTTTAACACTAAAAAGGTTAAATAATAAAAAATTTATTTTGCAACATAATGAAAATCAGGATTCTGTTCTTTATCTAGTTTATCCCAGGCGTCTTCTAATTGTTTGTAGAGAGCGGGCGTAGTATCTTTGTTGACCTTTTCTCTACGAGGAATATAAATAGGGTCACCAAAACAGATATCTAATGGCTTTCTTTTAAGCAGATCTTTAAAAGAAAGAGGTCCTTGGTAAACAACTGGGACCAATGGTTTATTAGCCATTTTAGCAATTACAAATGCTCCACTTTTGAGTTTCTCCGAGTGTCGAGTTCCAGATGGAAAAATGATTAGTGACAACTCACCTTTGCGTAGGCCTTTTACTGGAATTTTAATTGCCGAGGGGCCTGGATTATCACGATTAACTGAGAATGCATGAGCATGTATTAAAATAAATCGTAGAATAGGATTTTTAAATAACTCTTTTTTTGCCATGAACATGAATTCCATTGGACTAGCAGCAAGTGCAAAAAGGATTGGTTCCCACCAAGTTCTGTGGGGAGCAACTAAAATGTAGTTTCCTTTAGGGAGACGATCTTTATGATGAACATGTAAATGGCCATTTAAGACCCACACAATAAAGCGAGCAATAGGTCGAATAATTTTATAAAACATAGTGTTTCCTCCAATTTTATCTATAGTATTATACAATACAGCTAAGAATTTTTAGAAGGGTATAGAAAATGGATCTATTAAAACCTAATGAACGAATTGATTATATGTACAATGATGATTTACGCATAATTCAAGAAAAAGATGCTTTTTCTTTTTCTTTAGATACTTTATTACTAGGATATTTTGCACAAGAGAAAATACATGATAATTACAAAGTAGTAGATTTATGTAGCGGGAATGCGGCTGCTAGTATTTATATGTCATATTTTAATCGCGCTCATTATGATGCCGTTGAGATTCAAAAAGAGATGGCTGATCAAGCAAGACGTAGTGTACAACTAAATAAATTAGAAAACCGCATTGAAGTACATTGTTTGAATGCTCTGGATGCACCAAAAAAGTTAGGGAAGGATAAATACGATATGATTGTGGTTAATCCGCCTTACTTTAAAGCGCCTAAGGGACATGTTATTAATCCTGATGAGAAAAAGGCATTAGCTAGACATGAATTAGCAATTAATCTTGAACAAATCATAAAAGTTGCAAGCAATATGTTAAAGATGAAAGGAAAAATGTTTATGGTACACCGGCCTGAAAGATTAGGTGAAATTATGCACTATTGCTTAGAAAATCAGTTGAGTGTGAAATGGGTACAGCCTTTTGTTTCAAAAAGAAATGTGGATGCAAATTTAGTAGTTGTTGAAGCAATTAGAAATACCGCTAGTGATGGATTAGTCTTAAAAGATGCAATTGTAGTTCACAATGAAGATGGTTCGTTTACTCCAAAAGTTAGAGAAATAATCTCTGAAAACAAAAATAAAAAGCCTAAAAAAGAAAAATATTACTTTTATTGTTTATTGTGTAATGATGAAAGTTTTTATGGTGGCTTTACTAATGATTTGGAGCATCGTTTAAAAATGCACAATGAGGGAAAAGGTGCAAAATATACTAAGGCGCGTCGACCAGTTAAAATGATTTATCATGAAGAATTTGATGATAAAAAATTGGCTTTAAAAAGAGAATACTGGTTCAAGCACCATTCAAGAAAATGGAAAGAGAATTTTTTGCGCGAACATAATGTGAAATTTTAATTGCATTTGTAAGTTTAATTAGTTACAATGTTCAAGTATGCATTTTGCATATTTGAATTTATATCACATCAAGAGCGATTAAATTCCTAGGTGCCGATTTTGGTCAGAATTTAATACGACCTCTTGAGAGGAATTAACCAGGAGGAATTTTTTATGACAGTTGTTACTATGAAGCAATTGCTTGAAGCAGGTGTCCACTTTGGTCACCAAACTAGAAGATGGGATCCAAAGATGGCTCCTTACATTTTCACTCAAAGAAACGGAATCTACATCATTGACTTACAAAAGACTATTAAGATGTTAGATGATGCTTACAACTACGTTAAGGCAGTTGCTCAAGATGGCGGCGTATTCTTGTTTGTTGGTACTAAGAAACAAGCACAAGAAGCTGTTAAAGAAGAAGCTACACGTGCAGGTCAATACTACGTTAACCAACGTTGGTTAGGTGGTACTTTAACTAACTGGACTACTATCCAAAGCCGTGTTAAGAGATTAAAAGAATTAAAACAAATGTCAGAAGATGGCACTTTCGATGTATTACCAAAGAAGGAAGTTGCACTTTTGACTAAAGAAATGGAAAAACTTGAAAGATTCTTAGGTGGTATCGAAGATATGCCTAGAATTCCAGATGTTATGTTCGTTGTTGATCCTAAGAAAGAAAAGATCGCTGTTCACGAAGCAAACATTTTAGGTATCCCTGTAGTAGCTATGGTTGATACCAACACTGATCCAGATCCAATTGACGTTGTTATCCCAGCAAATGATGATGCAATTCGCGCAATTCGTTTAATTTCTGGTGCTATGGCTGATGCAATTATCGAAGGTAAGCAAGGCCAAGATGATAGTGAAGACGTTGAAAAGGAAATGGCAGATGCAGCAGCTGAAAACGGTGAGGAAGAATCAATCGAAGAAGTTGTTGAAAAGTCAGAAGACTAATTTGTTTTTACTGTTAGTTCTGTAGGAGGACATATTAATGGCAAAAATTACTGCTCAATTAGTTAAGGAATTACGTGAACGTACTGGTGCTGGTGTTATGGATGCCAAGAAAGCATTAGTAGAAGTTGACGGTGACATGGATAAGGCAGTTCAATACCTTCGTGATAAGGGTATGGCTAAGGCTGCTAAAAAGGCTGACCGTGTTGCAGCTGAAGGTTTAACTGGCGTTTACGTTGATGGTAATGTTGCAGCTATTACTGAAGTTAACTCAGAAACTGACTTCGTTTCATCAAACGATAAGTTTGTTAAATTAGTAAATGCAGCTACTAAGACTATTGCTGAAGGTAAGCCTGCTGATATGGCAGCTGCTGAAGAATTAAAGATGGATGATGGAACTACTTTAGCTCAATCATTTGTTGATGCAACTGCAACTATTGGTGAAAAGATTGTTTTACGTCGTTTTGCTTTAGAAGAAAAGACTGACGATCAAGAATTTGGTGCTTACCAACACAATGGTGGTCAAATTGGTGTTATCACCGTTTTAGAAGGTGCTGATGCAGCTACTGCTAAGCACTTGGCAATGCACATTGCAGCTATGAGTCCTAAGGTTATCTCACCCGATGAATTAGATGAGGAATTTATTACTGATCAATTGGCTGTAATGAACCACAAGATTGATCAAGATAACGAAAGTCGTGCATTGGTTAACAAGAAACCATTACCACACCTTGTTTATGGTTCAGAAAAGCAATTAACTGATGATATCTTGGCTAAGGCTAAAGAAGATATCAAGGCTGAGCTTAAAGAAGAAGGTAAGCCAGAGAAGATTTGGGACAAAATCATTCCTGGTAAGATGCAACGCTTTATTGATGATAATACTCAAGTTGATAAGCAATTTGCAGTTTTATCACAAAACTACATTATGGACGACAGCAAGACTGTTGGCGAATTCTTGAAGGAAAAGGGAGCTAAGTTAGTTGCTTTCCAACGTTACGAAGTTGGCGAAGGTATTGAAAAGAAGCAAGAAGACTTTGCTGCTGAAGTACGTGAACAAATGAAGTAATTATTTACTTAAGAAAGGAGTAACGCTTAGGCGCTACTCCTTTTTTTCGGTATAATATATTGCAGTGATTTTATGGTAAAATGGTAAAAGCAAATGAGGAGGTAAATTTATGAGTCAAGTTAAGTACAAACGTATCATTTTAAAAGTTTCAGGTGAAGCACTTGCTGGTGAAAAAGGTACAGGTATTAATCCTGAAGTTATTAAGCATTTAGCTGAAGAAATTAAATCTGTTCACGACATGGGCGTTGAAATTGGTATTGTCTGTGGTGGCGGAAATATGTGGCGTGGTGAAACCGGTGCTAACCTAGGTATGGAAAGAGCACAAGCAGATTACATGGGAATGCTAGCTACAATTATGAATGGCTTAGCATTACAAGATGGGCTCGAAAACTTAGGTGTTCCTACACGTGTTCAAACATCAATTGAGATGCGTCAAATTGCAGAACCTTATATTCGTCGTAAGGCTGTTCGTCACTTAGAAAAGGGCCGTGTAGTTATCTTTGGTGGTGGTACTGGTAATCCTTACTTCTCAACTGATACTACTGCTGCATTAAGAGCTGCTGAAATTAATGCTGATGTAATTTTGATGGCTAAAAATGGTGTTGATGGAGTTTACTCAGCTGATCCTAAGGTTGATCCAAATGCTAAGAAATATTCTGAATTAACTCAACTTGATTTAATTTCAAAAAACTTAAAGGTAATGGATAGTACTGCAAGTTCACTATCGATGGATAATAATATTCCTCTAGTTGTCTTTAACGTAAACAAGCCAGGTAACATTAAGAAAGTTGTTATGGGCGATAATATTGGTACTGTAATTAAGGGTGATAAATGATGGCTAACGAAGTAATCAAAAAAGCAAAAGAAAATATGAATAAGTCTATTGCCGTATTCCAAAAGGAATTAGGCGGTATTCGTGCAGGTGTTGCGAATGCAAGCTTATTAGATGGTATTAAAGTTGATTATTATGGCGTTCCTACTCCTCTTACGCAAATGTCTAGTGTAAGCATTCCTGAAGCTCGTGTTTTAATGGTAACTCCATATGACAAGTCAAGTTTAGATGATATTGAACATGCAATTTTAGCTTCTGATCTTGGTATTACGCCAGCTAATGATGGTACTGTAATTAGAATTGTGATTCCTCAATTGACTGGTGAACGTCGTCAAGAAATCGCTAAGCAAGTGGGCAAACTTGCTGAAAAAGGAAAAATTGCAGTTCGTAATGTTCGTCGTGATGCTATGGATACTTTAAAACGTCAAGAAAAAGATGGTGACATCACTGAAGATGAACAACGTAGTTTAGAAAAGCAAGTTCAGAAAGTAACTGATGATGCGACTAAAGAGATTGATAAATTAGCCGACCAAAAGAGTCAAGAAATTACTCAAGGTTAGTTTAGGATTTGATAAACTTATGTCAGAATCGAAAAAACCACTTAATCATTTAGCCATAATTATGGATGGAAATGGCCGCTGGGCTAAAAAAAGACATATGCCTCGTTTTGTAGGCCATCGCCATGGAATGGATAATATCCGTAATATTGCTCTTGCCGCTAATGACTTAGGCATAAAGGTTTTAACGCTTTATGCCTTTTCAACTGAAAACTGGGCTCGGCCTACTGATGAAGTAAATTATTTAATGCGTTTACCAATTGATTTTTTTGATAAATTTATGCCTGAGTTAATGGATAATAATGTTCGTGTGAATATTATGGGTTTTGTTGATGAGTTACCTGAAAAGACATATTTGGTAACACAGAAGGCAATGAAAGAAACTGCTCACAATACAGGCATGATATTAAATTTTGCTTTTAATTATGGATCACAGCGTGAAATAACTGCTGGAGTTCAAAAAATTGCGCGCAAAGTAAAAGAGGGAATAATTGATCCCAATGATATTGATGAAAAGATGGTTTCAGATCATTTATTAACTCATTCTTTGGCTCCATATGAAGATCCTGATTTGTTGATTAGAACATCAGGTGAAGAGCGGTTATCCAATTTCTTATTATGGCAAATGGCCTATACTGAATTTAGTTTTTCGGATAAATTATGGCCAGATTTTAATAAGGATGATTTAGAAGAATTAGTTAAAGATTACCAAGGACGTAATCGTCGATTTGGAAAATTGTAAAATTTATTAGAACTGTAGAATTTTAAATGAAACAACGTGTAATAACAGCTATTGTAGCTTTAATTTTATTTATTCCGATTGTTTTAATGGGTGGCATTTGGATTGATGTCTTGGTCTGCGCATTTGCAGCAGTTGGAATTAGCGAAATCTTTATTATGAAGAAACAAATTATTGTTTCTTGGGACTTTATTTTAGCCTTATTAGCCACTTTAACTATGGCAGTACCTGATTCATTCTTTAAGTTCTTGCCGGCATTTTTAAACAAATATGATATTTTTTATATTTTTGTAATGTTAATGCTAGTTAGAACAGTTCTGTCAAAAAACAAAGTGACATTTGATGATGCGGGAGTTTATACGCTGGCTGCTTTATATATTGGAACAGGTTTTCACTTTATGGCAGCAATTAGAAATGCACATCTCGGTTTAGCTATTTTAGGTTATGTATTTGCAGTAGTATGGTCAACTGACATTGCCGCATATATGGTAGGACGTAAAATAGGTAAGCATAAATTATGGCCTGTAATTAGTCCTAATAAAACATGGGAAGGTTCTATTGGAGCGGTAATTTGTGCTGTGATTATTGCAGCAATTTATGTTACCTTAGTACCTACTGGCAGGAATAATGCTTTAATGATCATTTTAGCTTTCTTCCTATCAATTGTTGGTCAAATAGGAGATTTAGTCGAATCAGCCTATAAACGCTTTTATGGTGTGAAAGATTCAGGGAAGATGTTACCAGGTCATGGTGGAATATTGGATCGGTTTGATAGTATGCTTTTCGTTTTACCTGTTGTTGCATTTATGGGTATTTTATAGGAGAACTGCTTAATGAAAGGTATTTTAATCTTTCTAGTTGTTTTTGGGATACTTGTCTTTGTCCATGAATTTGGACATTTTATTGTTGCAAAAAAATGTGGGATTTTAGTTCGAGAATTTTCAATTGGTATGGGGCCAAAGCTATTTCAAAAAATGCGAGCTAAAACAACATATACTATTCGTTGGTTGCCATTAGGGGGATATGTTCGCTTAGCTGGTCCAGACGATGCAGCTAAAATTGATCCTGGTACTACCGTAGTTTTACAGTTAGATAAACACAATAAGGTAAAACGAATTGATGCTTCTGGGTCTCAAATGCCAATTGAAGGTGTTCCAGTGCAAGTAAATTCAGCTGATTTAGTTGATGATCTAGTCATTCAAGGCTATGAAAATGGTGATGAAGATCAACTGAAGACGTACCATGTTGACCATGACTCTACAATTATTGAACAAAATGGTACTGAATTGTTAATTGCACCAAGAGACACGCAATTTCAAGAAGCAAGTGTTGGTAAAAAATTAGCAACAAACTTTGCTGGTCCTTTTATGAATATTGTTCTTGGCTTTGTTGTCTTCATTATTTGGTCTTTAGTGGCACCAGGAGCTCCAACTACTACAGTAGGAAGCACAATTGCTAATCAACCTGCACAAGTGGCTGGTATTAAAGCTAATGATCAAATCATTGCAATTAATAATAAAAAAATTAATAATTTCAATCAGATTGCAGTTGAACTTGCTAAAAGCAACGGTAAGAAAGTTGAAGTAATTGTAAAGAGAAATAATAAAACAAAAGATTTTTCTGTAAAACCAAAAGCAAAGAAAATAGATGGTCAGAAAATCTACCAGTTAGGTTTTTATGGTAAACCGGATAATAATTTAGGGGCTAAACTACAACGTGGGTGGACTACAGGCGTTAATACAACTGGCTTAATATTTAATGCTGTTGGAAACTTGTTTAGACACTTTAGTTTGAATAAACTTTCTGGACCTGTTGGAATTTATTCTCAAACAGTTCAAGTGTCAAATATGGGATTCACATACTTATTAGCATTTTTAGCAATGATCTCTATTAATTTAGGTATTGTGAACTTGATTCCGATTCCTGGACTAGACGGCGGAAAGCTTTTGCTTAATTTGGTTCAATTAATTATAGGAAGACCAATTCCGGAAGATAAGGAAGCTATTGTAGATGTAATTGGTGTTGTCATTCTACTCGCATTGATTATTGCAGTAACTGGCAATGATATTTATCGATATTTTATTAAATAATTTTTGGAGGAATAAATGCGTCAATCAAAATTTTTTATGCCAACATTAAAAGAAGCACCTTCTGATGCTGTAGCAAAAAGTCACCAACTAATGCTTAGAGGTGGTTATATTCGTCAGGTAACTGCAGGTGTTTATGCTTATTTGCCTTTAGGTTATCGAGTATTGCGCAAGGCAGAAAATATTATTGAGGAAGAAATGGACAATATTAATGTGCCAGAAATGATTATGCCTCATCTTTTGCCAGCTACTTTATGGCAAGAATCTGGTCGTTATAAAAAATATGGCGCAGAAATGTTTAAGCTACAAGATCGTCATGGACGTGAAAGTTTATTAGGTCCAACTCATGAAGAAACTTTTACAGAAATTGTTGCTAAAAATTTGAAGAGTTATAAGCAAATGCCACTTGCTTTATACCAAATCCAAACTAAATTCCGCGATGAAAATCGTCCACGTTTTGGTTTGCTTCGTGGAAGAGAGTTTGTAATGCTTGATGGCTACAGCTTTGCTGCAACTCGCGAACAATTAGATGAGCAATTTGATGATCAAAAGAGTGCTTACTTAAAGATCTTTAATCGTGCAGGCGTTACGGTACACCCAGTTATTGCTGACTCAGGAACAATGGGTGGTAAGAATTCAACTGAATTTCAAGCACCTGCAGCAATTGGTGAAGATACAATTGCTACTAATGAAAAAGGTACTTATGCTGCAAACCTTGAAATGGCAAAGAGTATTGATACCTTCAAGCAAGATCCAGAAGAAGCAAAAGAGTTAACTAAAGTTGCTACACCGGATTGCAATACAATTGAAAAATTGGCTAAATTTTTGAATGTTCCAGCAACTAGAATTGTGAAGAGCATTTTGTATATTGCTGATGATCAAAAGGTATTAGTCTTAATTCGTGGTGATAAAGAAATCAACGAAGTTAAATTAGGTCATGTTTTAGATGCTGATGATGTTCATGTAGCAGATAAGGTTGAGCTTGAAGATATCACTGGCAGTGCTAAGGGTGGGGTTGGTCCCGTTAACGCTGATTGGGCTGATAAGATTGTCGCAGATGAAACAGTTAAAGGTTTGTACAATGTAGTGGTTGGTGCAAACGAAACTGATTATCAATATCAAAATGCTAATTTAGATCGTGATTTCAAAGTCGATGAATTTGCTGATCTACGTGTTGCAAATGAAGGTGAACCAGATCCTGTAGATCATTTACCATTGAAGTTTACGACCAGTATTGAAGTGGGGCATATCTTCAAACTTGGTACTTACTATACCAAAACTATGGGAGCTGATTTCTTAGATAATAATGGGAAAGCTAAGCCTGTTATTATGGGTTCTTATGGAATCGGTGTAACTAGAATGCTTTCAGCAGCTGTAGAACAACACTTAACAAAAAACGGAATTGCTTGGCCAAAGGAAATTGCTCCATTCGCTATTCATCTAATTCAGATGAAGATGAAAGATGAAACTCAAACTGAATTAGCTGAAAAACTTGAAAAAGAGCTCTCAGCTAAGTATGATGTTTTATACGATGATCGAAATGAGCGTCCAGGCGTTAAATTTAATGATGCAGATTTAGTTGGTGCGCCATTAAGAATTACAATTGGTCGTAAAGCAAAAGATGGTATTATAGAAATTAAGCGTCCAACTGACGAAAAAGCTGTTGAAGTTAATATTTCTGATTTGGATGCAGTGATTACAAAAGAGTTAGGATAATTTTTGTGACAAAAAAGAACGAACTTTTCAAAAAACTATTAGATCAAATTAAGTTTCCTGATAAGTTTGAAGATAATGATATTGTCCAAAATGGTGAAATTGAAAACGTGGATGTATACGCTAATGAAAGAAAGTGGAAAATCCACGTTTTTTTTGATACACCCTTAGATTTTGAAACATATCGTTCCCTTAATGAACTTATTCATCAAACTTTTGAGCCTTTTGTTGATGTGGAATTGTTAGTCCAAACAAAGGATGGTAACAGTCAAAAATTACCAGATTATTGGACTTATGCTATTCAAAATTCAAATAATTTAAAGCCTGCTGTTCGAGAATTTTTGCAGGGACAGGCACCTCATTTAGAAAAAGAAAAATGGCTTATTCCGACTCAAAATGAAGTAGTTAATGGTTTGCTTTCAGAACAAGTCTTAGCAGAACTAAATAGCGAATTTAGACGATATGGATTTTTTAATATTAAATTTACAACGAAAGTTGACGAAAGAAATATTGATGAAAATCTAAGAAGTCTAGAAGAGCAACAAGCTCAACATGAATCTGCAATGCAGGAATTTTATGAGAAAAAACCTGCTGAACCCAAAAAGAAAATGCCTGTTAAAAGTACAAGAATGGGTACCAAAAAAATTGATAGAAAAGCTCAATTTATTCAGATTCAAGACTTGGAAGATGGTAGTGGAAATGTTGTCATTGAAGGACATATTTTTAATACAGATATTCGAGAATTAAAGTCCGGAAGTGTAATCTTTACGGGTGAAATTACTGACTATACTGATTCAATCAGCTTTAAGAAATTTGTTTCTGATCAAGATCAAATTGATTATCTTAAAGGAATTAAGCCTGGAGTTTGGGCACGCATGCAGGGGTATGCAGCTGATGATCAATATCAACATGATGTTGTATTTAATATTCGAAGTTTAGAATTAATTGAACATAAAGGCCGAGAAGAAAAGTATGAAGGTGAAAAAAAGAGAGTCGAATTGCATCTTCATACCAACATGAGTCAACTTGATGCTACAAGTACAGCTAGTGATTTCATTAAAACTGCTAAAAAGTTTGGACAGAATGCAATTGCAATCACGGACCATGCTGATGTGCAAGCCTTTCCTGAAGCTTATCACACTGGGGCAAGTGAAAAGATGAAAGTTTTGTATGGTTATGAGGCTAATATGATTGATGATCATGCTCTATTAGTTCTCAACCCTACTGAAATGGATTATCGTGATCGCGAATATGTCATCTTTGACGTTGAAACAACAGGTCTTTCCTCTGTTTATGACACCATTATTGAAATTGGTGCAGTAAAAATGAAAAATGGCGAAGTACTTGAGCGATTTGATGAATTTATTAATCCTCATCATCCTTTGAGTGATACGACCATTAATTTGACTTCTATTACTGATGAAATGGTTGGAGCAGCTGATGATGAAAAGGACGTAATTAAGAAATTTAAAGATTTTTATGGCGACCGACCTTTGTGTGGACATAATGTACAATTCGATGTTGGTTTCGTAAATGCTGCATTACGTCGTGCGGGTCTAGAGGAAATTTCTCAACCTGTTGTAGATACACTTGAAGTTTCAAGACTCCTTCATCCTGAACAAACTCGTCATACACTAGATTCTTTGGCTAAAAAATATAATGTAGTTTTGGAACATCACCACCGGGCAAACCAGGATGCCGAAGCTACTGGATATTTAATGTTTAAATTACTTGATGCGTTTAATGCACGCTTTCATGAAGCTGATTTGGGCAAAATGAACGATTATGCTAAATATGGTCAGGTATATAAACGTGCTAAACCAAGTCATATGAGCGTCCTTGCTTTAAATCAAGAAGGACTAAAGAATATGTACAAACTTGTATCCTTAGCAAGCACTAAATACTTTTATCGTATTCCTCGTACACCTAAGTCTGAGTTAAGAAAATATCATAAAGGTTTATTATTTGGTAGTGGTTGCTGGCAAGGCAATGTATTTATTTCGATGATGCAAAAAGGATACGATGAAGCACGTGAAAAAGCTAAGTTTTATGACTATCTTGAAGTTCAGCCACCAGCTGCTTATCAAACTTTAATCGAAGATGATTTAATTAAAGATGAATATGAGTTGCATGAAATTATTCAGAATATTTATAAACTGGGTAAAGAATTAAATAAGCCAGTGGTAGCAACCGGAGATTCACATTATGTTGAGCCTCATGAAGCAATTTATCGTAAGATTTTATTGGCAGCTCAAAAAGGAAATCCTAATCGCAATAAAAATTTACCTGATTTACATTTCTATTCAACTCAAGAGATGTTAGATGCATTTAGTTTTTTAGGGGAAGATATAGCAAAAGAAATTGTTATTGAAAATACTAATAAGTTAGCAGATCAGATTGAAGAAATCGCTCCAATTAAGAGTGGATTGTATCCTCCTCATATTGAAAATGCGGATCAAGAAATGAAGGACCTGACTTATAACAAGGCGTATGAGTTATATGGAAAACCTTTACCTAAGATAGTTAAAGATAGAATTGAGCTTGAATTAAACTCAATCATTTCTAATGGATATGCCGTAATTTATTTAATATCTCAACGTTTGGTTGCTAAATCGAATAAAGATGGATACTTAGTTGGTTCTCGTGGGTCTGTGGGATCTAGTTTAGTAGCTACAATGTCAGGAATTACAGAAGTAAATCCGCTAGCTCCTCATTATCGTTGTCCTAAATGTAAATATTCTAAGTTTTTTGAAAATGGAGAATATGGTTCTGGTTATGACCTTCCAGATAAGGATTGCCCTAAATGTGGAGCTCCATTAGTAAAGGATGGACAGGATATTCCATTTGCGACTTTCTTAGGATTTCACGGGGATAAAGTTCCTGATATTGATTTGAACTTTTCTGGGGACTATCAACCAGTAGCTCATAATTATATTAGGGTTATGTTTGGTCCTGATAATTCATTTAGAGCTGGAACAATTGCGACAGTTGCTGATAAGACAGCTTATGGTTATGTTAAACATTATGAAGATGAAAATGAATTACATTTAAGAAATGCGGAACTTGATCGTTTGGCAGCAGGTGCATCTGGAGTAAAAAGAACAACTGGTCAGCACCCTGCTGGTATTGTTGTTGTTCCTGATGATATGGATATCTATGATTTCACACCAGTACAATATCCGGCGGATGATTTAAGTGCAGCTTGGCTTACAACACACTTTGATTTCCACTCTATTCACGATAATATTTTGAAGTTTGATATTTTGGGACATGATGATCCGACGATGATCAGAATGTTACAAGATTTATCAGGAATTGATCCTTTGACTATTCCACCGGACGATCCAGGAGTAATGTCACTATTTTCAAGTCCAGAGATTTTAGGTGTAACGCCCGAACAGATTCAATCAAAGACGGGGACTTTGGGAGTTCCAGAATTTGGTACTAAGTTTGTTAGAGGGATGCTCGAAGAGACTAAGCCAACAACTTTTTCAGAATTATTACAGATTTCAGGATTGTCTCACGGAACTGACGTATGGTTAGGAAATGCGGAAGATCTTATCAATAACGGAACTTGTAAGTTAAAGAATGTAATTGGTTGTCGTGACAACATTATGATGGACTTGATTCACTGGGGCGTGAAACCAGAGGTAGCTTTCTTTACAATGGAATCAGTTCGTCATGGTAAAGGTATTAGCGATGAAAACATGGAAATCTTGAAGAAGAACGATAAGATTCCAGATTGGTATATTCCATCTTGTTTAAAGATTAAATATATGTTCCCTAAAGCCCACGCGACAGCTTATATTTTAATGGCACTTAGAATTGCTTGGTTTAAGGTATATTATCCAGTTATTTACTATGCTTCCTATTTCTCCGTACGTGCTGATCTATTTGATTTAGTTGCCATGAGTCATGGTAAAAATACGGTTAAAGCAGCAATGAAAGAAATTCAGGATAAGGGAATGGATGTTTCCGCTAAGGATAAATCATTACTTACTGTCCTTGAAATTGCTAATGAATGTTTGGAACGTGGAATAAAAATTAAGATGGTTGATGTAAATGAATCAGAAGCAACTGATTTTAAAATTATTGATGATCATACTATTTTGGCTCCATTTAATGCTGTTCCAGGATTAGGTGACAATGCTGCTAAGCAAATTGTTGCTGCACGCGCAGAACAAAAGTTTCTTTCAAAAGAGGATCTTTCTACACGTGGGAAAGTATCTCAAACAATCATGGAGTATTTTGAAAACAATGGTGTTCTTGAAGGGATGCCAGATCAAAATCAATTATCGCTATTTTAGTATTAGAATTTACAAATAGCAGTAAATATGCTATTCTAAAAACGAAGTTCGAATAGCAAATTCGAGTGAGCAGTAATGCTCACTCTTTTTATTACGGAGGAAGAGATTTGACAAAAGTTACCGAATTGGTGGCAGACGTAGTTACGCCTTTAGCTGAGATACGAGGCGATGAACTGGTCGATGTTGAATATGTAAAGGAAAAGAAGCAATATTATCTTCGCATTTATGTTGATCGTCGCCCAGGCGGAATTGATATTGAAGAGATCGCAAATTTAAGTGAATTGGTATCAGAAAAACTAGATGAATTAGATCCTGATCCTTTTCCTGAGCCGTATATTTTAGAGCTTTCATCTCCTGGCCTAGAGCGTCCAATTAAAAATGAAAAAGATTGGGAGCGTGCCAAAGGATCATACATTCATGTTAGTCTTTATCAAAAAATTGATGGAGAAAAGACTTTTGAAGGTACTTTAAAAGATCTCAATCAAGATCGGATCGTCTTAGAAGTAAAGATCAAAACACGACGCAAAGAAATAACAATCCCTAGAAAAGTAATTGCTTCTAGTCGCTTTGCGGTTGAATTTTAGAAAGGATGATCAAAAACTTATGTCTAAAGAAATGGTCGAAGCCTTTGCAACCTTAGAAAAAGAAAAAGGCATTAAGCAAGAAGTCATTGTTGATGCAATTAAGGCTGCTTTAGTAGCTGCATATAAAAAGAATTATAATCAAGCTCAAAATGTAGAAGTTGTTTTTGATGAAAAAAAAGGCAATTTCAAAGTTAATGCAATTAAGACAGTTGTTGATGAAGTTCAAGATAGTCGTCTTGAAGTAAGTCTTAAAGATGCTCTTGAAATCAATCGTGCTTATGAAGTTGGCGACGAAATTCGTTTCGAAGTAACTCCAAAGGACTTTGGACGCTTGGCTGCACAAACTGCTAAGCAAGTTATTATGCAGCGTTTACGCGAAGCTGAAAGAGAACACATTATTAGTGAATATTCTCAATATAAGGATGAAATCGTAACGGGTACAGTTGAAAGAAGAGACAATCGCTTTGTTTACGTAAAAATTGGTAATGTTGAAGCTGTAATGCCTCACAATGATCAATTACCAGGTGAAAATTATAATCCTCAAGACAAAGTGCGTGTATTAGTAACTAGAGTTGGTTCTGATTCAAAGGGTGCACAAATTACTGTTTCAAGAACTGCACCTGATTTAGTAAAACGTCTTTTTGAACAAGAAGTACCTGAAGTTTATGATGGAACTGTTGAAATTGTTTCAATTGCTCGTGAAGCAGGTGATAGGACTAAGATTGCTGTTAAGAGCAATGATCCTGATATTGACCCAGTTGGTACTTTAGTTGGCCCTAAAGGTTCTCGTGTTCAAAATATTGTTAATGAATTGGGTGGAGAAAACATTGATGTTGTAAAATATGAAGAAAATCCATCCGATTTCATTGCTAATGCTTTAAACCCAGCAGAAGTAATTGCTGTTCAATTTAGCGGAGATGAAGATGACAAAAATGCTTTGGTAATTGTTCCTAATTATCAATTATCTCTAGCTATTGGAAAACGTGGTCAAAATGTTCGACTTGCAGCTCGTTTAACTGGTTATAAGATTGACATTAAGCCTGAGTCTCAAGTTGAATTTGTTGAGTCTGATAATGACGAAACTGAATCTAGTCAAGATGATACTTCTAGTGAAGCGTCAAACGAAGAAACGCCAGAATCTATTGCTGAACAAATTGAAGATGATCCAAGTCAAAATTTCCCAAATGGAGAAGATGTTGATTCAGCACTAGATGATGATGCAGATAAAGATGAGGAATAGGTGACCTTCTTTGAAAAAAAGGAAAATTCCAATGCGTAAAGATTTATTAACTAATACTATGCAGCCGAAAAAGGAATTGGTGCGTGTTGTAGTTGATAAGGATAAAAATATTTCAGTTGATCCTACAGGCAAGAAGTCTGGTCGGGGAGCTTATGTATCTTTAGAGCCTGATAAAATTGCTCAAGCGCAAAAAAATCAAGTTTTAGAAAAGAGTTTAGGTATTAAAGTTTCAGCTGATTTCTATGATGATCTTTATGCATATGTTGATCATCAAAAAGCAAGAAAAGAATTGTTTGGTGATAAATAGTTTTGCAAAACAAACAAAAAACTTTAAATTTACTTGGATTGGCTCAAAGAGCCGGAAAGTTGGCAACTGGTTTTGATGCAGTTAAATTAGCTTTGAATAAAAATCAAGTAAAGCTGATTTTTATCGGTAGCGATGTTAGTCAGAATACTAAAGATAAACTTGCATTTCTTCTTAGAAAAAAGAAAATAGAAACTATTGAAATTTTTTCTAGTCAAGAAATAACGCAAGCTCTTGGAAAAGAGAGAAAATTAGTTGCTGTGACAGATTCTGGATTCAGTAAAGCAATAAAAAAGAACTTAAACGAAGGAGTGTGATTTGATGGCTAAAAAGCGTATTTATGAAGTAGCGAAAGAATTAGGCATTGAAAACAAAATTGTTGTAAAAAAGGCACAAGATTTGGGTTTTGATGTAAAGAGCCACATGTCCTCCCTAGATGATAAGCAAGTTTCTAAGTTAGTAGATAGTTTTAAGTCTGCTAATGAGACTAAGCCATCTACTGAAAAGGATTCTAAAAAGCCCAATCGTAATGAAAAGACAAAAATAAAAGTTTCTGTTGGTGCAATTCGTCGCCGTGATAATAAAAATGACCATGAAAATCATCATGGAAATAATAAACGCAGAAACAATAAATTTAAGAAACAACAAAACGATCATCATGCTGGTGAAGATAGAAAACAAAATTCATCTAAGCCAGCAGCACGTGACTTGTTAAGCAAGTTCAAAAAGAAGCAAAGGGCTGAAGCAAGTGAATTAAATGCTCAGACTGAAGCTTCCCGCCGTAAGTGGCATCAAGAACAAAATCCTCAAAGATCAAAGGTTAAAAAAGTGGAAAATACTCGTAAGCCAAAAGAAGAAAAACTCGAAGGAGCTGCAGCTGTTAAAGCCCGTGTACAAGCTTCACAAAAACCAGTTGGTCCTAAGATTATCAAACCATCGCCGGCAAGAAACAAGGCTAAAAGACCTACTGTAAAGAAAGTAGAACCGATTGCTCCAGTTGTACCTGCTCCTCAAAAGGAAGAAGCAAAACCAACTCGTAAGAAAGACTTTACTCGTAAAAAGCGTGAAGTGCGGGATTATGAACGCGAAAGAAGCGAACATTCTGATAAGGCACGTCGTCGTAGAAATAAAAAGAATAAACGCATCAATCAAAGTAAAGAAGTAAAGAAGCAACCAACCCAAAGAAAGGAACGTCCATTGCCAGAAACATTAGTTTATGAAGAAGGCATGAATGCTCAAGATTTAGGAAAACTTCTCCATAGAGAACCTGCAGAAATCGTTAAAAAACTATTTATGCTTGGTGTCATGACAAACCAAAACCAATCTTTAGATAAAGATACTATTGAACTCTTAGCAGCTGAATATGGTATTGAAGCTAAAGAAAAAGTGCATGAAGATATTTCTGATATTGATACTTTATACACTAAGGAAATGGAAGAATCTAAGGCTTCTAAGCATCAAGAAAAACGCCCACCAGTTGTTACAATTATGGGACACGTTGACCATGGTAAGACTACTTTGCTTGACAGATTACGTCATACTAACGTATCTGAACATGAAGCTGGTGGTATTACTCAAGAAATTGGTGCTTATCAAGTAAGAATTGATGATCGTTTAATTACATTCTTAGATACTCCAGGACATGCTGCTTTTTCTAACATGCGTGCTCGTGGTGCTGAAATTACTGATATTGTTATCTTGGTAGTTGCAGCAGATGATGGTGTAATGCCACAAACTATTGAAGCTATTGACCATGCTAAAAGTGCTGGAGTACCAATTATTGTTGCTGTCAATAAGATTGATAAACCAGGTGCAAACCCTGATCATGTAATGGAACAACTTATGAAATATGGTTTAGTTCCTGAAGATTGGGGTGGAGACACAATCTTTGTTAAGATTTCCGCTAAGACTGGTAAGAATGTTGAAGAACTCTTACAAATGATTCTACTTCAAGCTGATGTTATGGAGCTTAAGGCAGATCCTGATCAAAAAGCTATTGGTACTGTAATTGAAGCTCGTCTTGATAAAGGACGCGGTTCAGTAGCCGATATTTTGGTTCAACAAGGTACCCTGAAAGTTGGAGATCCAATTGTTGTAGGTGATACTTTTGGACGCGTACGTGTTATGACTAACGATAAGGGACGTCGCGTTAAAAAAGCTACACCATCTACACCAGTTGAAATTACTGGTTTGAACGATGTGCCTGAAGCAGCTGACAAGTTAGTTGTCTTTGAAGATGAAAAGACTGCTAGAAGTGTTGGTGAGCAACGTGCAAAGAACGCTCTAGAGAAACAACGTGAAAATGTACAACATGTTACTTTGGACAACTTGTTTGATACAATGAAGAAAGAGAACATGAAGGAAGTTGACATTGTTCTTAAGGCTGATGTTCAAGGTTCAGCAGAAGCATTACAACAATCTCTTGAAAAGATTGAAGTTGAAGGTGTACGAGTTAATATCATTCACTCTGGTGTTGGTGCCATCAATGAATCTGATGTTACTTTAGCTGGCGCATCAAATGCATTTATTGTTGGATTTAACGTTAGACCGACTAATACTGCCAAGAGTCAAGCTGATACTGAAGGTGTAGATATCCGTCTCTATAATATTATTTATAAAGTTATGGATGATGTTGAAGCTGCTATGAAGGGTATGCTTGAGCCTACATACGAAGAAAAGGTTACTGGAAACTTAACTGTTCGTGAAACTTGGAAAGTATCTAAGATTGGTACAATTGCTGGTGCCTTTGTAGATAATGGATATGTTACTAGAGACTCCGGTATTAGAGTTATTCGTGACGGCATTGTTAAATATGATGGAAAAGTTGCATCTCTTAAGCGTTTCAAGGATGATGTCAAGGAAGTTAAGCAAGGATTTGATTGTGGTATCACAATTGAAAACTTCAACGATATTAAGGTTGACGATCAACTTGAAGCTTACGAAATGCAAGAGGTACCTGTTAAATAGGCATCTTTTTTCACAAAAAGGAGCTTAATTATGAAACATAGAATTGGTCGTGTAGAAGGCGAAATTTTACGTGAGTTAACTAAAATTTTACGTAAGGATATTCGTGATCCACGTTTGAGTGATGTTACTATTACAGCTGTAGAATGTACAAATGATTTGTCATATGCAACTATTTATTACAGCTTGTTGACAGATGATTCAGCAAAGGAAAAGGAGGTAGCTGAAGGACTTGATAAAGCAAAAGGAATGATGCGTCACTTGCTTGGTCAAACTCTAACAGTCTATAAAGTTCCTGAACTGATTTTTAAACGTGATACTTCTGTTGCTTATGGTTCTAAAATTGACAGTTTAATCAACCAAGTTAAAAAGCAAGATCAAGAACGTGAAAATAAGAATAAATAAAAAGGACGCCGTAAGGCGTCTTTTATTTTGGAGATAATGATATGTTAAATGGAATTGTAGTTGTAAATAAACCACGTGGAGTAACAAGTAGTGATTGTGTCTATAAGTTGAGAAAAATTTTACATATTAGAAAAATTGGTCACGCTGGTACTCTTGATCCTGAAGTAAATGGTGTATTGCCTATTGCCGTTGGACAGGCGACAAAATTAATTGAATTAATGCATGAAAAGCCGAAGTCATATATTGGTAGCGGAATGTTTGGCCGAGCAACTGATAGTTATGATTTGGATGGGAAAACAACTGCAGAAGAGAAAATAGTTACACCTTTTACTAGTAATGAAATTATTGTTGGTATGAAAGAATTAACAGGAAAACTTGAGCAGGTACCACCAATTTATTCAGCAGTAAGAGTTAATGGAAAGAGACTCTATGAATATGCAAGAGAACATATTCCAGTTGAACGACCGAAAAGAAAAGTAAATGTTTATAGTTATGAATTAACTCAAGATCCAGAATATGACCCACTAGAAAAAACAGAAAGTTTTAACTTTGCAATTCGGTGTTCAAAAGGTACTTATGTGAGATCTTTAGTTAATGATTTGGGAGAAAAGTTGGGTGTGCCAGCCGTAATGACTAGCCTTACCCGAACTAGTAGCTCCGGTTTTGATATTAGCCAGGCTGTAGATTTAGAAACAATTGAGGCAGAAATAGATACTCCAGAAAAGTGGCTACAACCGATTGATAGCTTTTTTGTCGACTTACCTAAAATAAAGCTTTCACCAGATCAATTTAAACGTGTTTCAAATGGAGCTAGTATTGATTTAAATACTAATTATGCCAAGGTCGCGTTGGTTTATAATGGATGTATAAAAGCTATTTATCAACGGAAAGGGAAAATTTATCGTCCTGAGATGATGCTTTTAAAAAATGAATAGCGAGAGTAGAATATGAAAATAATAACCTTGGATTATCCTATTACAGCACCTATTACGAATGAAAAGGTAGTTTTAACTTTAGGTTTTTTTGATGGGGTGCATATTGGACATCAAAAATTAATTAAAGATGCTAAGTTAATAGCAAAAAAGAAAGATTTACCATTAATGGTAATGACTTTTGATAAACATCCTAAAGAAATATATAAAAATGATCATAAGTTTGTCTATTTAGAAACTGAGCGAGAAAAGGAGCATAAAATGGAGAAGTTGGGAGTAGATTATTTAGTCATTATTAAATTTACTAAAGAATTTAGCCAGCTTTCACCTCAAGATTTTGTTGATCAGGTGGTAATGAAACTCAAAGCTGATACAGTAGTAGTGGGTTTTGATTATACTTATGGCCCAAAAGATATTGCTAATGTAGAAAATTTTCCTAAGTTTGCTAAAGATAGATTTAAAATTGTAGTGGAGCCAAAACAAGCAATAGATAAGATAAAAGTTGGGTCAACTTTTATTAGAAAGGTTATTCAACGTGGAAACGTGGAATTGGCAGCCGCTTTGTTAGGGCAGCCATATGAAACTTCCGGAATTATTGTGCATGGATTTAGAAGAGGTCATAAAATCGGTTTTCCAACTGCAAATCTTGAAATTGAAGGGTCAAAGGTTCTACCAGCTGAAGGTGTATATGCAACGCGAGCTAAAATAAATGGAAAGTGGCATGATGCGATGACTAGCGTTGGTTATAATGAAACCTTTAAAACGAATCATGGATTAACTATTGAGACTAATATTTTTGATTTTGATGAGGAAGCATATGGTAAGCAATTAACTTTAGCTTGGTATAAGTTTATGCGCAAGAATGAAAAATTTTCTGGGATAGAGGATTTATCTCGTCAATTAGATCAGGATAAGCGAAATATTAAGCAATATTTTTATGAATTAGAAAAATAAAATATGAGCTATCTATTTATTTAAAATGTGGTAAAATAGTTTTATCAATTGAAATTTAATATTTGAAAGAAGGTTACGCCGTTGCGTTTTTAATCTTGCAAAATAGCATAGTTGAGTTTTAATAATTATTTTTTTTATAAGGACAACTGTGCAATTTTAACAAGATTGAACGTAGATGGGAATCTTCTTTTTTGCTTAACTAGGAGAAAGTCTACACTTGTCAAAAGTGTAGGCTTTTTTCGTGAGGTGATTAATATGAGTAATATTAATATTTCAAATCTTTCTTTTAGATATCCAGATAGCTCAGATAATATATTTAATAATTTAAATTTAGACTTGGATAGTAGTTGGAAATTAGGTTTAGTAGGAAGAAACGGAAGGGGAAAGACAACCTTCTTGAATCTTTTACGAGGTAATTTAAGGGGAACAGGAAAGATACAAGCTAAACTTGAATTTAACTATTTTCCGCTTACTGTTAATGATAAAAAACAATTAACTTTATATGCACTGCAAGAACAGGTTTCATTTGAACAGTGGGAGCTTGAACGTGAATTAAATTTAATGAAAGTTGATCCTGAACTTATTTGGCGGCCTTTTAATTCTTTAAGTGGTGGGGAACAGACTAAGATTTTGTTGGCCCTATCCTTCATTAATAAAAATGGTTTTCCTTTAATCGATGAGCCAACTAATCATTTAGATGAAGATTCCAGAATACAGGTTATAGCTTATTTACAACAACATTCTAATGGCTACATTGTGGTGAGCCACGATCGTGCTTTCTTAAATCAAGTAACAAATCATATCTTAGCCATTGAAAATACCGAAATTCATTTGTATCAGGGCAATTTTGCCAGTTATGAAGATACAAAGACAAAGCGAGATAAATTTAATCAAGATAAGAATGAAAAACTTCAAGGTCAAATTAGAAGTTTGAACGAAAGTAGAAAGCGAGTAAAAGGATATTCTCTTCAATCAGAAAATAATAAAAAAGCCAGCGCTCATAAAAATGAAATCCATGCATTCATTAATAAAGGTTTCTTTAGTCATAAAGCGGCTAAAATAATGAAAAGATCGAAGAATTTTGAAAGAAGAATGGATAAAAGCATTCAAGATAAAAAAGGTTTAATGACAAATATTGAGTCTATTCCTGAATTAGAAATGAACTTTCATCCCAACTATCATGGAATTCTATTAGAGGCGCAGCATTTAGATCTTACAGTTGAGAATAAGAAACTGTTTGAAGATTTAAATTTAACGATTAAAAATCATGGGATCGTAGCGCTAGAAGGAAAAAATGGATCTGGAAAGTCTACATTTTTGAAAAATATTTTAAAACCAGATAAAAATGCGATTTCTCAAGGAAAGCTTGATATTGTTAATGGCTTAAAGATATCATATTTACCACAAAATTTTATTGAATATTCTGGTACTTTATCTCAGTTTGCAGAAAAAGAAAAAATATCTTATGAAAGTCTATTAAATATTCTTAGAAAAATGGGTTTTCCGAGAGAAAGCTTTGCCACAAAAATTGAAGAAATGAGTATGGGACAGCAAAAAAGGGTGGCGATTGCCAAATCATTGGTAGAAGAAGCAGATATATATTTATGGGATGAGCCAGCTAATTATTTAGACGTATTTAATCAGGATCAGTTAATTAACATGTTAAGAAAAGAACAACCGGCAATGCTCTTAATTGAACATGATAAGTATTTTATTAGTCAGATTACAGATAAACGAATAAAATTAGGGGGGTGGAGAAGCTAAATAATTAAAGGGGAGAAAAAATTGGTATTTGATTATAAAAAAGAATATAAAGATTTATATTTTCTAAAAAAAGAAACCTGAATTAATAACTGTTCCTGAAATGAACTATCTCGCAGTTTCAGGAAGTGGTGATCCAATTGATATAAAAAATCCACGCTATCATCATGAAATATATTTAGGTGATCCGCGAGGAACTAGAGTGGAGAGATTAAAGACTGTAATTAGACTACCAATTAAATAAACTTACGCAAGTACTCAGTACTTGCTTTTTTTGTGAAAAATTAAATTGATTTAGCACTCTGCTTGCACAATTGCTAATATATGGTATTATATAAATTGTTAGCACAAAGGAAAGAAGAGTGCTAATGATGGGGGCGAGAAAATGTTGACTGAACGGCAAGAACTTATTTTGAAGACTATTATTATGGACTTTACTCAGACGCATGAGCCGGTAGGTTCTAAGACCGTGACGAATCAACTGCCTGTCAAGGTCTCAAGTGCAACTATTCGAAACGAGATGGCTGCCTTAGAAGAGCAAGGTTTAATTGAAAAAACTCACTCTTCTAGTGGAAGGATTCCATCTAGTGCTGGTTATAGATATTATTTGGATCATTTAATTAATCCAGTAAAGATACCAGCATCTGTTTATAATCAGATTGTTTATCAATTAGACCAACCTTTTCAGCAAGTTAATGAAATCGTGCAAGAAGCTGCAAAGATATTGTCCGATTTAACTAACTATACTGCTTTTGCGGCAGGTCCTGAAACTCATTCTGTTAAAGTTACTGGTTTTAGGATTGTTCCTCTTTCTAGTCATCAAGTGATGGCTATCTTAGTTACTGATGATGGTAATGTTAAGAATCAAATCTATACTTTACCTCATCATACTAGTGGAGAAGAGATTGAAAAAGCGGTAAGATTGATCAATGACCACCTAGTTGGTAAGCCTCTTAGTTCAATTAATGAAGTGGTGCTTAAAAGAATTGCAGATCATTTGGTAGCTGGCGGATCGGCACCTGAAATTTTAGATTTGCTCCAAGACGTTATTAAGGACGCTGCGAGTGAACAAATGTATGTTGATGGTCAAATTAATCTTTTAAGTAATTACGAAAACGATGATCTAACGAAAGTTAAGTCATTATATAAGTTAATTGATCAAAACGATGCTATTTCAAGTTTGATTGGCTTTAATCCAGAAGATGAAATTAAAGATGGTACTAATTCGAAAGTTCAAGTTAAGTTGGGCTCAGAATTACCATCAGATTTGTTAGAAGATTATAGCTTGCTTACTGCACAATATAGTGTTGGTAAATATGGTAAAGGAACAATTGCACTGCTAGGACCAACTAACATGCCATACTCGCAGATGATCGGACTACTCGAGTATTTTAGGAATGAACTAGCAAAGAAATTGTTGGATTATTATGGTAGATTTAAGTAAGGAGGTTAGCTGTGAGTAAAGAAGAGTTTCCGCATGAAAAAGATTTAAAAGACGAGGTGACCCCAGATAAGGCACCAAAAAAAGATCCCAAATCAGCTCCGAAAGAGGAAGTTAAGGAAAATCCAGCAAAAGATTATGAAAAGGAAATTGCTGAACTAACTGCTAAAAATAAGGATCTTGAAGATAAATACTTACGTAGCGAAGCAGAGATTCAAAATATGCAAGCCCGTTATGCAAAAGAACGTGCTCAATTAATTAAGTATGAATCTCAAAGCTTAGCTAAAGAAGTTTTGCCTGCAATGGATAATTTAGAGCGTGCATTAGCTGTTGAAGCTGATGATGAAGCTGCTAAACAACTTCAAAAAGGTGTTCAGATGACTCTTGATTCATTAGTTAAATCAATGAAAGATCAAGGAATTACTGAAATTAAAGCTGAAGGCGAACCTTTCGATCCATCCCTTCATCAAGCTGTACAAACTGTCGCAGCGGAAAATGATGATCAAAAGGATCACGTAGTTAAAGTTTTACAAAAAGGATATCAATATAAAGATAGAACATTAAGACCAGCAATGGTTGTAGTGGCTCAATAAGAAAGGAAGTTATATTTATGTCAAAAGTTATTGGTATTGACTTAGGTACGACTAACTCAGCAGTTGCCGTGCTTGAAGGAAAAGAACCTAAGATTATTACTAACCCAGAAGGTAACCGTACTACTCCTTCTGTAGTTGCATTTAAGAATGGTGAAATTCAAGTTGGTGAAGTTGCAAAGCGTCAAGCTATAACTAACCCTAACACTATTGTTTCAATCAAGAGTCATATGGGTGAAGAAGGCTACAAGGTTAAAGTTGGCGATAAGGAATATACACCACAAGAAATTTCAGCTTTCATTTTGCAATACATCAAGAAGTTTTCTGAAGACTACTTAGGTGAAAAGGTAACTGATGCAGTTATTACTGTTCCTGCTTACTTTAATGATGCGCAACGCCAAGCCACTAAAGATGCTGGTAAAATTGCTGGCTTAAATGTTCAAAGAATTATCAATGAACCAACTGCTTCAGCTTTAGCATATGGTCTTGATAAAGATGAAAATGATGAAAAAGTCTTAGTATACGACCTTGGTGGTGGTACTTTCGATGTTTCCATCTTGCAATTAGGTGATGGAGTTTTCCAAGTATTGTCAACTAATGGTGATACTCACCTTGGTGGTGATGACTTTGATAAAAGAATTATGGATTGGTTAATCCAAAACTTTAAGGAAGAAAATGGTGTTGACTTATCTAACGATAAGATGGCTTTACAACGTTTAAAGGATGCTGCTGAGAAAGCTAAGAAAGACTTATCTGGCGTTTCATCAACTCATATTTCACTTCCATTTATTTCTGCAGGGGAAGCTGGTCCTCTTCACCTTGAAGCAGATTTGACTCGTGCCAAGTTTGATGAATTAACTGATGACTTAGTCCAAAAGACTAAGATTGCTTTTGATAATGCATTAAGCGATGCTGGTTTAACTGTTAACGATATTGATAAAGTTATTTTAAACGGTGGTTCAACTCGTATTCCTGCAGTTCAAAAGGCAGTTAAAGAATGGGCTGGTAAAGAACCTGACCACTCAATCAATCCTGATGAAGCTGTTGCTCTTGGTGCCGCAATTCAAGGCGGTGTTATTTCCGGTGATGTTAAGGATATCGTTTTACTTGATGTTACTCCATTATCACTTGGTATCGAAACTATGGGTGGTGTATTTACTAAGTTAATTGATAGAAATACCACTATTCCTACTTCAAAGAGTCAAATCTTCTCAACTGCAGCTGATAATCAACCAGCCGTAGATGTTCACGTATTACAAGGTGAACGTCCAATGGCAGCTGACGATAAAACTTTAGGACGCTTTGAATTGACTGATATTCCACCAGCACCACGTGGTGTTCCACAAATTCAAGTTACTTTCGATATTGATAAGAATGGTATCGTAAATGTATCTGCTAAAGATATGGGTACTGGTAAGGAACAAAAGATTACCATTAAGAGTTCCTCTGGTTTGTCAGATGAAGAAATCAAGAAGATGCAAAAAGATGCTGAAGAGCATGCAGAAGAAGACAAGAAGCGTAAGGAAGAAGTCGATTTACGTAACGAAGTAGATCAATTAATCTTCACTACTGAAAAGACTTTGAAGGAAACTAAAGGCAAAGTTCCAGAAACTGAAACTAAGAACGTTCAAGATGCTTTAGATGCTTTGAAGAAGGCACAAAAGGATAACAACTTGGATGAAATGAAGGAAAAGAAAGAAGCTTTGTCAAAGGCTGCTCAAGATTTAGCTGTCAAGCTTTACCAACAAAATGGTGGTGCTCAAGGTGCAGCTGGTCAAGCAGGCCCACAAGGTACGCAAGGCGGTCAACCAAACAATGATAATGGCTCTGACAACGGTCAAGGTGGTTCAACTGTTGATGGAGACTTTCACAAGGTAGACCCTGATAAGTAAAAAGATTTATAATTGAATCAAACAAGAAAAGAACTGCGTGATTGTAGTTCTTTTCTTTTATGAATAAAGGAGTTTTCAGATGGCACAACGTGATTATTATGATGTGCTGGGTGTTGATAAAAATGCTAGTGAAAGTGACATTAATAAAGCTTACCGTAAACTAGCAAAGAAGTATCACCCAGACTTGAACCATGAACCTGGCGCTGAAGAGAAATATAAAGAAGTCAATGAAGCATATGAGGTTCTGCATGATAAGCAAAAAAGAGCTCAATATGATCAATTTGGTCAAGCCGGTGTAAATGGTCAGGGCGGCTTTGGTGGCCAAGGCTTCGGCGGTTTTGGTAACCAAGGAGGATATTCTTCTCAAGGCTTTAGTGATTTTGGTGATATTTTTGGTGATATCTTTGGCTCAGCATTTGGCGGAGGTAGAAGTCGAGTAGATCCAACTGCTCCTCAAAAAGGTCAAGATTTAGATTACACTATGACTATTGACTTTATGGATGCAATTAAAGGCAAGAAAACTGACATCACTTATACAAGGAGTGAAGTATGTCCAACTTGTGATGGCTCTGGTGCTGAAAAAGGTACACATCCAATTACTTGTGATAAATGTCATGGAACTGGTGTAATGACTGTAACTCGTCAGACTCCGCTTGGTGTTATTCAACAACAAACTACCTGTGACAAGTGTGGCGGACGTGGTACTATCATTAAACATCCGTGCCAAACTTGTCATGGGCAAGGTACTATTGATAAGAAACAAACTCTTGAAGTTAAGGTGCCAGCTGGTATTGATAATGGTCAACAAATTCGCTTGAGCGGTCAAGGTGAAGCCGGTAAAAATGGTGGTCCTTACGGAGATCTATATATTATCTTTAGAGTTAAACCAAGTAAAGAATTTAGAAGAAATGGCACAACTATTTATAGTGAAGCACCGATTTCTTTTGCTCAAGCAGCTTTAGGAGATAAAATTCGCGTAAATACTGTTCATGGACCAGTTGATTTGACTATTCCAGCCGGTACTCAACCTAACACTACCTTCAAATTACGCGGTCAAGGTGTTCCTAAGATTAATGGTACTGGTAATGGAGACCAAGAAGTAACGGTTAAGGTTGTCATTCCAAAGAAGATTAATGATAAGCAAAAAGAAGCTTTAGTTGATTATGTTAAAGCTGGTGGCGGTAATATTTCTCCTCAAGAAAAGAACTTTTTTGAACGTTTAAAAGACAAATTAAACGGAGAATAAATAAAGAACGTATATCTCTAAAAGACTGAGATATACGTTCTATTTTTATATTGGACAATCATTTATCAAAATATTGCATTAAGAATTTTATCTAGTAGGCTGCCTTTGATATAATTAATAAAGCGAAAAAGGTGAGAACATGGATATAAAGAAATTACAAGATTATCAAAAACATATTCGAAATTTTTCAATCGTTGCTCATATTGATCATGGTAAATCAACGATTGCAGATCGTATTTTAGAGTTAACAGATACTGTTTCTGAACGTCAAATGAAAAATCAATTGCTTGACGATATGCCGCTAGAACGTCAACGTGGTATTACTATTAAGTTGAACTCTGTTGAAGTAAAATATCATGCTGAAGATGGAGAAACTTATATTTTTCACTTAATTGATACACCAGGACATGTGGACTTTTCTTATGAAGTATCAAGATCACTGGCTGCTTGTGAAGGAGCTTTATTAGTAGTAGATGCTACTCAGGGTGTTCAAGCACAAACTTTAGCTAATACTTATTTAGCAATTGATGATGACTTAGAAATTTTACCAGTCATTAACAAGATCGATTTACCATCAGCGGATCCTGACATGTGTAAAAATGAAATTGAAGAAATGATTGGACTTGATGCGTCTGATGCAGTAGAAGTTTCTGGTAAAACTGGACAAGGTATTCCAGAATTGCTTGAAGAGATTGTTAAAAAAGTACCAGCTCCTGATGGTAATTTAAATGCTCCGTTGAAAGCTTTGATTTTTGATTCGAAGTATGACGATTATCGCGGAGTAGTTTTATCAGTTCGAATTGAAGAAGGTACTGTTAAACCTGGAGATAAAATTCGAATTATGAATACTGGTAAAGAATTTGAAGTAACAGAAGTTGGTGTTTCCAGTCCCCATCCTGTTAAAAAAGATATGTTAATTGCTGGGGATGTTGGATATTTAACTGCAAATATTAAATCAGTTCGTGAAACTCGTGTCGGTGATACGATCACTAGCGCTGAAAATCCTACTGAAAAACCACTTCCTGGTTATCGTCAAATTCCACCGATGGTTTATTCTGGTATGTATCCAGTTGATAATCAAAAATATGATGATTTAAAAGAAGCTTTACAAAAACTACAATTAAATGATGCAGCTTTAGAATTTGAGCCTGAAACTTCTCAAGCACTTGGTTTTGGATTTCGTTGCGGCTTTTTAGGACTACTTCATATGGATGTTGTTCAAGAACGTCTTGAGCAAGAATTTGGCATGGATTTGATTATGACTGCGCCAAGTGTAGATTATCATGCGATTATGAATGATGGCTCAACTAAATTAATCGATAACCCAGCAGATTTACCAGATGCTGGTGAGTATAAAGAAGTCCAAGAGCCTTATGTTAAGGCAGAAGTTATGGTACCAAATGATTTTGTTGGCCCAGTTATGGAGTTATGTCAACGAAAACGTGGCGAATTTGTAACAATGGACTATCTTGACAAGTATCGAGTAAATGTTATTTACAATATGCCACTGGCTGAAATTATTTATGACTTTTTTGATGAGTTGAAGTCTTCAACTAAAGGATATGCTTCTCTTGATTATGAAATAACTGGTTATCGTGCAACGGACTTAGTTAAGATTGATATGTTACTTAATAAAGAGCCAATCGATGCTCTTAGTTTTATTGCACACCGTGAAGAAGCGCAAAACCGTGCTCGTCAAATGACTACAATGCTTAAGAAATTAATTCCACGTCAAAACTTTGAAGTTGATATTCAAGGTGCAATTGGTGCTAAAATTATTTCTCGTGCGACAATTAAACCTTATCGTAAAGACGTTACTTGGAAGATCCATACTGGGGATCCCGATAGACGTGCTAAGTTGCTTGAGAAGCAGCGTCGTGGTAAGAAGAGAATGAAGGCAGTTGGAAAAGTGGAAGTACCTCAAGATGCATTCATGGCTGTCTTAAAAATGAATGATGATGATATCAAAGGTAAGTAATAATTGCTAACTTTATAGGTGTATCAAGAATACTTGGTATGCCTTTTTCCGTTTCTTTAGAAATTTACGTATATTTAGATCAGTATTATTTTTTGTAAATTGTGTTAGAATTTATAACAGCATTAATAAATTAAGGATAAAAACAAATGACAAAACATACAAAAAATACTACTAAAAAAACATGGATAATTCGAATTGTTGCAGTTATTCTGCTAATTGTTGGATTAGGGATGATTTTTAATAGTCAAATTCGGGATATAATGGTTAGGCAGAATCAAACAACTGCTCTAAAAAAGTTGAATAAAGAAACTGTTAAGAAAAATCAGAAGAAAGAGGGAATGTTTGATTTTTCTAAAGTAGAAGAAATTGATTTTGGACAGGTAACAAAATCTCGGGTGAATAATACTGCTGATGCAATTGGTGCAATTGCTGTTCCAAGTGTGAATATGTATTTACCAATTATGAAAGGTCTAAGTAATGATGCTATGTCAACTGGAGGAGGCACTATGCGTCCTGACCAGGTAATGGGAAAGGGAAACTATCCTTTAGCAGGTCACTATATGACTGCTAAGGGTGTCCTGTTTTCACCACTTGAAAATACTAAAATAGGTGAAAAGATATATTTAACAAATCTTGATAAAATTTATGTTTATCGCATATATATGAAAAAAATTGTTGATCCAACAGCGGTATGGTTAGTAGATAACACGAAACAAAATATTGTTACTTTAATTACCTGTGCTGATGGTGGAGTTAATCGTTGGGCAATCAGAGGAAAGTTAATTACTGAGAAGCCCGCGACTGATAAAAATTTACAAGTCTTTAAACTTAAATAAGAGGGTTTACTTCTGGGATGAGGGAAGTAAATCCTTTTTAATTTTTGCTATAATAGAAAATTAGATGTTTATAAATGATTTAGGTGAACTAGAAAATAATGAAATGGCAACAAAGACAAGCAACTAATTTAGATCAACAATTGATAGAAGATTATGGCTTAACAGATATCCAGGCAAAGCTTTTTGCACTTAGAGGTATCGATACTACAGAAAAGTTGGATTTCTGGTTAAATGCAACTGAAGAAGATCTAGCAGATCCATTTTTAATGCATGATATGGAAAAAACTATTAATCGAATTAATCAGGCAATTGATAATGGTGAGAAAATCACTATTTATGGCGATTATGATGCTGACGGAATTACTGCGACGAGTATTATGATGGATACTTTGGAAATTTTAGGAGCTGATGTTCACTTTTTCATTCCAGATCGCTTTAAAGATGGCTATGGACCAAGTATGGATCGTTATCAAGATATTGTAAACGATGGTACAAAGCTTATTATTACAGTCGATAATGGTGTAACGGGAGTTGAAGAGATTAAATATGCTCAAGAACATGGTGTAGATGTAATTTTAACTGACCACCATACTTTCCAAGATAAAAAGCCAGCTGCTTTTAGTACTGTTCATTGTAATTATCCGGGTCAAAAATATCCTTTTGATGATTATTGCGGGGCAGGAGTTGCATATACAATTTGCCGAGCTTTAATGCAAGATACGATGCCAGAACTACTTGATTTAGCGATGATTGGGACTATCGGTGATATGGTCAAAGTGACAGGAGAAGGTCATATCATTGTTAAACGTGGTTTAGATATTTTAAACCAAACAGAAAGACCGGGTCTGCGAGCTCTAATTAAGCAAGCTGGCTTAACAATGGGACAAATTAATGCAACTGATGTTGGTTTTAATATTGCTCCACGATTAAATGCCGTAGGTCGCCTTGCGGATGCTAGTTTGGCTGTTGAGTTACTTTTAAGTGATGATGAAGAACAAGCAGAAGAAATAGCTGCTAAAATTGAAGAATTAAACAACGAGCGAAAAGAACTTACAACTGAAGTTTATGAGAATTGTTTAGCTCAAGTAAAGGATAATGGTTGGCAACATAGAGATACTTTAGTTTTATATAATCCAAACTTTCATGAAGGAGTGTTAGGGTTAGTAGCAAATAAAATTGTAGAGAAATTACATAAGCCAACTCTTGTTCTTACAAAAGATGAAGAAGGAGAGTTAAAGGGATCAGGTCGCTCAAGTGAGGGCTTTAATTTATTTGATGCTTTAGAGCCAATGAAAGAAGATTTATTAGATAAATTTGGTGGTCATGATTTTGCCTGCGGATTATCTTTGAGATCAGATAAGTTAGAGGAATTACGGGAACGTTTTGAAAAAAGTTTTAAGCCAACTACTAGTCTTGAAGTTAAAGATTTTGATTTTGAATTAAATTTAAGAGAGGTCTCACCAGAAACTCTAAACGAAATTGATTTGGTTGGTCCGTTTGGTACTGGTAATCCAGAGCCTATTTTCAGCATTACTGAGCCTCATATTAAGAGTTTGTTTAAAATGGGGAAGGAAAAAAATCATGTTAAATTCACTGCTGAAAAGAATAAAGGAAAACTAACAGTAGTTGGTTTTAATAAAGGATTTTTAAATCAGAATTTACTTCCGTTTGTTAAGGAACTTTATGTAACTTTATCAATTAATACTTGGAAGAATGTATCTACAGTTCAAGGAATGCTTGCTGGGATTGAATATGGCGCACCTAAATTAGCAGTTTTTGATCAAGTAATTGATATGCGTAAAGAGGATTATGTGATGGGATTTGCCGATAAGTATCTAATTTTTGATAAAGATACTGTTTCTTGGGCTAGAAACGGATTAGGAATTCCAGAAGAAAAGATAAGTTTAGCTAAAGACTATCATGGTAGTTCTGAAGTAGTGGCGTTATTAGATACACCACGTAATCAAATTGAATTAAATAAAGCTTTAGAAAATAACTATCAGCAACTATATTTGCGTTTTTTATTTGATAAATTACCTATTAATGATTTGCCAAGTAGGGATGCTTTCGGAAAAACTTTAAAATATATTTATGCCCATCCTGATTTGACTATTGATGATTATCGGACTGTATCGCCATATTTAGGGTTAGATTATCAGACAGTTCTGTTTATCTTAAGAGTTTTCTTTGAATTAAAATTTGTATCATTTACTGATGGAAAAATCATTGGAAATAAAAATCCTGAAAGTAAAAAATTAACCGCCTCTAGATATTTTAATAGTATTGCATCCCAGATAAAATTCACTAATCAATTAAAAAATATACCGACTGATCAATTAATTAATTATGTCATGCAATATTTGAAGTGATCATTACTAGTTATAAATTGTTAAAAAGTTCGTCTTAAGCCTGATTTTGAAGGGGAAATTTGGTAAAATATACAAGTCAAAGACCGCTGAGTCTAATTTTTCAATGAGAGTCTAAAATGGAGGTTTCTCTTTAAATGGCAATTGATTTTAAAGAACACATTGCAAGTGTACAGGATTTTCCAAATAAGGGGATTGTCTTTCGCGATATCACCCCAATTTTGCAAGATGGGAAATTATATCGCGCTGCTACCCATGAATTAGCTGATTATGCTAAAAGTCGTGGAGCAGAAGTAATTGTTGGACCAGAAGCCCGTGGATTTATTGTTGGCTGTCCTGTTGCAACAGAATTAGGAGTTGGTTTTGTACCAGCTCGTAAGCCTCATAAGTTGCCACGCGAAGTAGAAAGTGCTTCTTATGATTTAGAATATGGTTCTAATGTCTTAGAAATGCATAAAGATGCAATTAAGCCAGGTCAAAAAGTAGTAATTTGCGATGACTTAATGGCAACTGCTGGTACCCTTCACGCAACTAAAGAATTAATTGAAAACTTGGGTGGAGAAGTAGTTGGAGCAGCATTTTATATTGAATTGACGGATTTAAAGGGAAGAGAACAATTCCCAGATCTAGACATCTATAGCCTTGTTAAGTACCACAGTGCTTAATCATAAAAAAGACCCAATTGGGTCTTTTTACTTTGCTCAATTTTAATCTATTTTGTATTAATTTGATAAAAAGCGCATAATAATAATGTTTGTATGAAAGAGGGAGTGTTTTAGTTTTTTATGAAAAAAGACAAATCCGTCAAGATTGGGCTAAAAAGTCTTGTTTTGATGATCTTTTCAGCCATTTTTGGTTTTAGCAATTCATTAACTGCTTATTACCAAATGGGTTACGCTAGTATCGTATGGTATATAATTACTGCGGTTTTATTCTTTTTACCATCTGCTTTGATTTTTGCGGAATATGGTGCAGCTTTTAAAGGTGTTAAAGGTGGTATTTTTTCTTGGCTTAAAGGCTCAGTTAGTGAAAAAACGGCATTTATTGGTACTTTTATTTGGCTAGCAGCTTGGGTAGTGTGGTTGGTATCATCCACCCAATTTTTCTTAGTGTCAGTATCAACTGCAATTTCAGGGCATGATACTACTCAAAGTTGGCATTTTTTAAATCTATCGTCGACGCAGCTCCTAGGAGTTTTAGAAGTTATCTTTTTAGTAGTAGTAACTTTCTTCGCTGCTAAAGGTGTTGACAAGATTGCAGCCGTAAGTAATGTTGGTGTTTTTTTTACTTTAGCTATTACTATTGGCTTTACTTTGGTATCAATTTTGGTATTCTTTTTGAATCATGGACGCTTAGCAGAACCATTAACTGCTCAGTCATTAGTTCATTCGCCTAATCCGGCTTTTCAATCACCAATTGCTGTGGTTTCATTTATTGTTTATGCTTTATTTGCTTATGGTGGTTTGGAAACATCTGCGGGAGTTATCGATTCAGTTGATAAGCCTGAAAAGACTTTTCCTAAGGCTTTAATTACTGCAATGATTTGGATGACTGCTTTATATGTTTTGAACATTTTAATGTGTGGTGTCGCTGCAAATTGGAGTAGTGAATTAAGCGGAAAAAATGTTGACTTGGCTAATGTTGAATATGTTCTGATCAATAACTTAGGAGTTGAAACTGGTAAAGCCTTCGGCCTTTCTCATTCGGCTTCTTTGACTCTGGGAGCAGCATTTTCGCGTTTTGCTGGATTAGCTGATGTATTAGCTGGAATTTCAGCAGCATTCTTGATGGTTTATTCACCAGTTAAATCATTTATTGAAGGCTGTGATCCAAAGCTTTTACCTAAGAGTTTAGTTAAATTAAATAAGCATGGGATGCCAGAGCGTTCAATGTGGGTTCAAGCTGCGATCGTTAGTGTCATTATCTTGTTTATTTCATTTGGTGGTAATGCAGCTGGTCAATTCTACACCATTTTAATGGACATGATGAATGTATCATCATCTGCGCCATATTTATTCTTAATAGGTGCATATCCTTTCTTTAAGATGAAGAAGAGTATTGATCGTCCATTTGTATTTATTGAAGGTAAAAAACGTGTTTGGGCAGTAACAATCGTTGTTTGGCTAGTAGTAGCAATCGGAATTGTCTTTACTTGTATCGAACCATTATTCACTGGAGATTATGCAACATCCTTCTGGACAGCAATCGGTCCTGTAGCATTTGGAATTATTGCTTGGGTATATTTTTCTTATCAAGAAAGAAAAAGTGTTGCTGTAGTTGATGAAGAAGAATAAGTAAGAAAAAACGAGGAATACTTAGATAAATAATCTGAGTTTTCCTCGTTTTTTTATAAAATTGGTGATAATAATCGTGAGAAGTATTGTTTAAATTTACGCCAGTTAGATTGATTGTCAAAATATTCTTTTGTTAGTAAAGTAGAGTCTTTTAAATCTTCTTCAAAGATATTTTTTAGTTCTTTGGTTAGTTTAGAACTATAAGTAAATGCATTTACTTCAAAATTTAATTGATAACTGCGGAAGTCTTGATTAGCTGACCCAACAGAGGCAATATTAGATCCGCTGACAATAGTTTTTGCATGAATGAACCCATTGTCATATTTATAAACTTTGACACCATTATTAACTAGATATTTTGCATAATATTCAGTTGCGCGATAGACAAAAGGATGATCTGGCATTGAAGGAATCATAATTCTTACATCAACACCACTTTTTGCTGCGATTATTAAAGCTTCTAAAATTGAGTCTCCAGGAATTAAATAGGGAGTTTGGATGTAGACGTAATTTTGCGCCTGGGCAATTATTTCTTCATATGCGCGACGAATACCAAAATTACTGTTATCAGGTCCTGAAGAAACGATTTGCATTGGAACTAAGTTATCGGATTGAACAACTTTTAATTTAAAATTTTCAATCAAACTATCAACATTATATTTAGGTAGATGAGATTTGCGACAACTTGTATTCCAATCCATAGCAAAACGAATTTCCATCAGTAAGGCTGATTGCCCAATAACACGTAAATGAGTATCTCGCCAGTGTCCAAACTTTGGACTTCGATCTACATATTGGTCACCAATGTTAAAGCCACCGATATAGCCAACTTCATTATCAATTATTACTAACTTGCGATGTAAATGATAATTGGCACGTGGAGTAGTAAAGAAACGATTACCAGCTGTTGAAATAAAAGGTTGAGCCTGTCCACCTAATTGACGCAGTTTCTTAAAAAATGAAGGATGTGTACCGCGTGAACCACTTGCATCGTATAGGACTCTAATTTTAACTCCACGACTAGCAGCCTCTTCTAAAGCATGTAAGACTTGATTTCCCAATTGATCGTCATAAAAAGTATAGAATTCAATATTAATGCTATTTTTTGCTTGATCAATATTTTTTAGAATGTTTTTAAATAGAACTTGCCCATCTACGAAAGTTTCTACTTTATTATTGAAGGTTAAAAGGGCATCATCATTATTTAAGTTTAATTCTACTAATCGCCTACTACGTGGACTTTGGTCTTTACTTGGAAGTAAATCATGAATTCTTAGTAGTTTATTTTGCTCATTAAGAAAGCGATCGCGAAATTTCTTTTGTTCAGTTTTAATTGAAAAAATATCGTCATGAGATAATTGACGTCCGGTAAATAAATATAATATAAAACCAACATATGGCAAGATCGATAAAATTAAAAGCCATGCCCATGTAGAAGATATGTCACGATGACTACGAAAAACAGTCCAAATAGCTAAACCTACGTTAATTAACCAAAGAACTTCAATAGTTCGTCGAATTATATCCCACGTTAAAATCATTAAAACTCCTCCAAAATATATAATATCTAATTCTACCACATCTAAGTACATACAAAATATAGTATATGTATTTACCAAGGCACTAAATATATGGTATTTTAATGAAGAATATGCGCAATAGAAAGAAGAAAGAAAATGGCAACTTTAGAGCAACCATATTTAGACTTATTAAACAAAATTATGTCTGGGGGACATGATAAGGAAGATAGAACAGGAACAGGTACCAGAAGTTTATTTGGTGCGCAAATGAGATTTGATCTCAGCCAGGGCTTTCCTATTCTAACTACTAAAAGAATTCCGTTTGGGCTTATTAAGAGCGAATTATTATGGTTTCTACAGGGAGATACCAATATTCGATTTTTATTGGAACATAATAATCATATTTGGGATGAGTGGTCTTTTAAAAATTGGATAGAAAGTTCTGATTATAATGGCCCTGATATGACGGATTTCGGACTTAGAAGTCAAAAAGATCCTGAATTTAAGAAGATTTATCAAGAAGAAATGCAAAAGTTTGATCAAAAAATATTGAAAGATCAAGCTTTTGCAGAAAAATATGGAAATTTAGGAGACGTATATGGCGCCCAATGGCGACACTGGAAAAAACGTGAAGGTGGCTTTATTGATCAAATTCAAAATGTAATTGATCAAATAAAGAAGACACCATATTCTAGGCGTTTAATTGTCAGTGCTTGGAATCCAGAAGATGTTCCAACTTCTGCGTTGCCACCATGTCATGTTTTATTTCAGTTTTATGTTAATGATGGAAAATTAAGTTTACAGCTGTATCAAAGATCAGGGGATATGTTTTTAGGAGTGCCGTTTAATATTGCGAGTTACTCTTTGCTCGTTAATCTAATTGCACGAGAAACAGGTTTAAAACCAGGTGAATTTATTCATACTTTGGGAGATGCTCATATTTATAAAAATCATTTTAATCAAGTGAAAGATTTATTGAGTAGAAAGCCGTATGATTCTCCTCAACTTTGGTTAAATCCTGATAAAAAACTAGTTCAAGATTTTGAAATGTCAGATATCAAGTTAATTGATTATCGACATCATGGCACAATTAAGGCAGCAGTAGCCGTTTAAGAATAAGGAGATATCAATGCTAAGATTTATTTGGGCAGAAGATGAAGCCAGTTATATTGGTTACCAAGGTAGGTTACCCTGGCATTTACCAGCTGATATGAAACATTTTAAAGAATTAACTTCTGATCATATAATTGTTATGGGAAGAAAAACTTTTGAAAGTTTTCCTGGACTCCTTCCTAAAAGAGAGCATGTTATTCTTTCGACTAGCCCAATCTTGCAGCGTGAATATCAAGATAATCCACGCGTTAAGATCTTTTCGCAGATTGAACAATTAAGAAATTGGCTAGGAAATCATTCTAATGAAATAATTGATATTATTGGTGGAGCGAGACTTTTTGAAGAATTTAAAAATAATGTTGATATTCTTCAAAAAACCAAGATCCATCATCTATTTGTTGGTGATACGAAAATGCCGGATATAAATTATGACGATTTTAAGTTGTTTAATGTTGAAAAACATTCAGCAGATAACAAAAATGAATTTGATTATGATTTTTTAGAATATAAGAGAATTAAAAAATAAAATCTCCTTTAGACTGTTAATCCTTCGTTTATAAAGAAAGATTGGCAGTCCTTTTTTATAATTTTAGTTACCGGTAACAGTTTATTTAATATTGAAAGCATTTTCATCCTTGCTTAATATAAAATTATGAAAGCGCTTAGGCGTAATAGTGAGGGAGAAAATTATGAATAAAAATAATGAAGTATCTGGTTTGCCAAAACTTGCTAAAAGTATAATTTGGATGATTAACTTTGGATATTTAGGTATCCAAATTGCCTTTACACTTGAAACATCACAAATGAGTCGTATTTTTCAAACTTTAGGTGCTGACCCAACGAAATTAGGTTGGTTCTTCATTTTGCCTCCTTTAGCTGGTCTAGTGGTTCAACCAGCTATTGGATCACTATCTGATAAAACATGGGCTCCAAAACTTGGCGGAAGAAGATTACCGTATTTATTAATTGGGATGATCTTTGCGGTAGTTATGATGTTACTTTTGCCAAATATTGGTAATTTTGGTTTGGGATATGGATCTATTGAAGCTTTAGTATTTGGTGCTATTGCAATTGCCATTTTAGATGTGGCGGCCAATATGGCGATGCAACCATTTAAAATGATGATTGGGGATATGGTTAATGATGAACAAAAGTCATATGCCTATGGTATTCAGAGTATGCTTTCAAACTCTGGTGCAGTAATTGCAGCATTTTTCCCATTCTTATTAACAGTTTTAGGTGTGGCCAATACTGCTAAAAAGGGTGTAGTGCCTCAATCGGTTGTAATTTCATTTTATGTAGGTGCTGTAATCCTTGTTATTACTAGCTTGTTAACCGTAACAAAGGTCCATGAATATGATCCTAAAACTTATGCACGTTATCATGGTATTAAAGAAGAAGATAATAAAAAGGATGGTAACTGGTTTGTATTACTAAAACATGCACCTAAAGTTTTTTGGGAAGTTTCCTTAGTACAATTATTTTGTTGGTTTTCATTTCAATATTTGTCCACTTACGCTACAGGAGCTATTGCCAAAAATGTATGGAGAGCAGTTGATCCCGCTTCTTCAGGTTACCAATTAGCAGGTAACTGGTTTGGTGTTTTAACGGCTGTACAATCTATTGCAGCAGTAATTTGGTCATATGTTTTAGCAAAAGTACCAAATGATCATCATAAGTTAGGGTATGGAATTAGTTTATTATTAGGAGCTGTAGGATATGGATCAATCTTTTTTGTTCACTCACAGAATTTACTTATTTTATCATTTGTTTTAATCGGAATGTCTTGGGCTGCGATGAATACTTATCCTTTAACTATGGTTTCTAACGCCTTATCTGGCAAACACATGGGGACTTATTTAGGATTATTTAACTGTTCAATTTGTTTACCACAAATTATTGCGTCATTACTAAGCTTTGCATTATTCCCACTGATGAAATATTCAATGCCCGCAATGATGTTAACAGCAGGTGTTTCAGGAATATTAGCAGCAGTTTGCGTTTTGTTTATCAAGGAAACTTATCAAAATTAATTCATTTTATTGTGTTATATCTAAAAAAGCAGATTACTATTTTTTGAAGTGCCTCATAATTGTTAGACATAAATCTAATGATTGTGAGGCACTTTTTTATGACCAAATATTCAACTGAATTAAAAATAGAAGTTGTTTCTAAATATTTAAATCATGTTAATTCATTATTAGGATTAGAAAAAGAATATGATATTCTTCCTAATTATCAAATTTTTAGATGGGTTAAATTGGCACAAAAACAAGGATTAGAGGCTCTTAGAGTTAAGCATACTAAGAAAGAATATTCTTTTGAATTTAAACTTGATGCGGTACGCTACTATCTAATAATCAAGGACAAACAGAGGTAGCAGCTAGGTTTAATATCAACCCTTCTCAAGTGTATTCTTGGATACATAAATTTAATGAAGAAGGCATTGCTGGGCTGAAACCTAATCAGAAAGGATACCCACGTAAAATACCTAAAAAGACGAAGCATATCAAAAAAAGAGCTCAGAAAATTGAGCTTAGCGAGAAGGAAAAGTACGAAGAGAAAATCTTACAACAAGAAGCTAAATTAGAAAGATTACGTATAGAGAACTTAATCTTAAAAAAAAGTGGCTGCCCGATATCCACGTTATCCAATAGACGAAAATCACAAATAATCCTGGATATTCGGGCTGAAGAACCTCAAGTTAAGCTTAAGACCTTATTTAAGCTGCTTAATTTAAATCGCAAAACTTACTACGATAATATCAAAAATCGTCTTGACAAGACTGATAAATACGCTAAAGTTAAGGAAAAGATCAAAGAAATATATTATGGTGAAGCTGATGAAACATATGGTTATCGTCCAATGTAGGCTGCTTTAAGAGATGAAGGTATTAAGCTTGCGATGGAAACAGTGCGAAAAATAATGCGAGGTATTGGCATTAAAACCACACTGTATCATAAGAATACAGCTAAATATAGCTCTTATAAGGGGAATGTTGGCAAGAAGGCACCAAATATTCTTAACCAAACCTTTGATGAAACCAGACCTTATCATGTTCTACATACTGATGTGACAGAATATAAGCTAACTAATGGCTATATCTCCAGTACTGGATGAAGCATCTTTAGAAATCTTAGCTTGTTCAGTTAGCCACTCACCTGAGATGAAAACTATTTATAAAATGCTTGATGAGTTAGAGAAACATTTGCCTAAAGAGGCTAATCCTATCCTGCATTCAGATCAAGGATTTCAGTATAAAAATCCTGGTTATCAAGCTAGATTAAAAGAGGTGAATATTATTCAAAGCATGTCACCCAAAGGTAACTGTCATGATAATGCACCTGGAGAAACAATATTTAATCTAATGAAAAGAGAAAAACTAAATCGCTTGAAGATTGGTTCATTGGAAGAAATGGAAAAAGTACTTCAAGAATATATCTACTGGTTCAATAACATCAGACGTTCCAATAAACTAAAATACACGTCCCCCTGTTAAATACAGAAATCGTGTATTATCAGATATTTAAAAATTTATAAAATATCTAACTTTTGTATGGCACTTCACATAAATATTGGCTTTTTAATAATATTTTTATGAAGTAATGCATGTAAACAAATTATTTAGCGAGTTATATTAAAATATAAGATTAAAAATGTTGACATGATTAAAAAAGCATATTATTATTAGTTTCAAATAAGAATGCTTTTAGCGTTTTAAAGTTAGGTGTTGATTTAAATGAAAGAAGTATCAACAGAAGAAGTTATTGATTTGACTACTTTAGATGTAACTTTAAGTTACACTCAAAAGGGAAACAGCTGGCAACTTTGGAATTAGTCTGAGGATTATCAAAAAGGCACATGAATCAAAAAATCCTACTAAATCGTGGTAATAATACGCCTTGATTTAATAGGATTTTTATTTTAATAAAAATTCTAATTAATTTAGAAGTATTTTTAATATTTTTAAGGTGAAAGATGTTTATATTACAAGATGGTATTTTTTTATTTAAGTCACTTGATGATAAGAAACTAATAATTAGAAATTATGTAAATGGTTTAGTTATAAAAATAAATTATCAAGATTCTTTAAAAGATTTATTATGCTATTTAAAAAACCACGAAGTAAAGAAGAAATTATCACAAAATTTTCTGATATAAAAAAGGATAATTTATTATCTACAATTCAAATGCTGAAAAAGTATGATGTAATCTCTACAGTGGAAGCTCATAAAAAAATAAATGTATGCTTAATTGGAGTAGGAACTACAGGGAGTCATATTGCTAATGATTTAAAAAATTTAAGTAATATAAAAAGTTTAGTGGTGGTAGATCCAGACTTTGTTAGTGAAGATAATTTATATAGACAGAATTATGTGAAAAGTGATTTGAATAAAAAGAAAGTAGAAGTTCTTTTTGAAAGAGGTGGGCGCCCTTCGATTATTCCAATCGATATTATGTGTAATAATTCAGCCAAAATTGTTGATTTATGTAAGGAATATAAGATAGATATAGTGATTCAAGCTGGAGATTATCCATCTACAAGAGAATTGGCTAAATTAACAGAAATTGCTGCGAACGAATTAAATATCTCCTATGTTATTAATGAGGGATACATAAGCAATATTGTTTCGTTAGCAGAATTCTATTATCCCAACAATGTATATGATTTTTTATATAAACATGAAATTTATAAAGAGAAATTAATATTTACTAATGCAAATAATAAGGCACAGTCATCTATAGTAGCTAATGTGGGACATATAGTAGCACGACAAATAAGCGACTATTGTGCTGGTAAAAAACCTTTTAAGTATCGGGAACGAGTTTTTTTCGATATTGGAGCTTTAGAATGGAGGACAGAAAAAATTGAATAAAAATTTAAATCTAAACTTTAGTAATGGCCTTTGGTTTCAAGGATTTAGAGAAAATGAGGATATCCAACAATATACTTTAGGAGTAGTTAAATGAAGTATGTAATTCGAACCTATCCCAAACAAACATTACTGTTTAGTGTTTTATCAGTCATTTTAGCTATCTTAAATGTATCCAATGCT
>CANRQR010000001.1 GCA_947641735.1 uncultured Lactobacillus sp. | reverse complement strand
TTGGTTTAAGCCGTCAAAAAGCCTTTAGATATGTCATTATTCCGCAGGCAATTAAAAACATTTGGCCAGCTTTAGGCAATGAATTTATTACTTTATTGAAGGATAGTTCCCTAGTTTCAGTAATTGGGGTTGCTGAATTAATGTACCAAACGCAATTAGTTCAGACTTCAACTTATAAGGGTGTATTGCCATTATTCATTGCCATGATTATCTACTTTATTCTAACTTTCTCATTAACGAGGTTGTTGAACCACTTTGAAAAGAGGATGAAACGTAATGACGACAATGATTAAGGTTGAACACTTAAAAAAGAGTTTTGGTAAAAAAGAAGTTTTAAAAGATATTTCCGCAAATGTTGATAAGGGAAAGGTCATTAGTATTATTGGTCCGTCTGGCTCAGGAAAGAGTACTTTTTTACGCTGTCTTAATGTGCTTGAGACGCCAACTAGTGGCAAAATTATTTTTGATGGTCAAGATTTAACACATATTAGTGAGAAAGAATTGGACGTTTTACGTGAAAAAATGGGAATGGTTTTCCAGAGTTTTAATCTCTTTCCAAATATGAATGTAATTGAAAATATTAAACTTGCACCAATGAAGGTTAAAGGGGTAAGTGAAGAAGTAGCTGAAAAGCAGGCTTTAGAACTCCTTGATAAAGTTGGTTTAAAAGACCGCGCTAAGCAATATCCTTCTAGTCTTTCTGGTGGTCAGCAGCAACGTGTGGCAATTGCTCGAGCACTGGCGATGGATCCAGAAGTAATGCTTTTTGATGAACCGACAAGTGCGCTCGATCCAGAAATGGTTGGGGAAGTTTTAAAAACTATGCAAGACTTAGCTGATTCTGGAATGACAATGGTCATTGTTACTCATGAAATGGGTTTTGCACGTGAAGTTTCTGATGAAGTTTGGTTTATGGCAGATGGATATCTACAAGAACAAGGTAGTCCTGAACAAATTTTTGAAAATCCACAAAGTCCGCGTGCCAAAGATTTCCTTTCTAAGGTTTTGTAAATACTAAGAATTCTTTTAAATAAGCACTTTCTTTTTACAAGGAGAGTGCTTTTCATTTATAATATTCTCTTGATAAAAAAAGTTGGAAAGGGATGAGTTTAATGAAGATTAGACAAGCCACAATAAATGACTATGATCAAATCATGACTATCTTGAAGGATGGAGCTAACCAATTAGCTGAGCGTGGTGTTGATCAATGGCAAGGGGAATATCCTTCTCCAGATCAAATTAAAGAAGATATTGAAAAGGGATTTGCTTACTTGGCAGTTTCAGCTGATGGCGAAACAGTCGGAGCAATTTCAATTGTTGAAGCACCGGATCATTCATATGACCAATTACATGGTAAATGGTTACTTGATACAGATAAGTATGTTGTCATTCACCGCGTTGCCATTCATTCTAAGCATGCTGGTCACGGTTATGCAACTAAGCTTTTAACTGAAGTGATTGATTACATTCGTGATAATCGTGAGGATATTGATAGTATTCGCATTGATACTCACGAAAATAACACAGCCATGCAACATTTAATAGATAAAATGAACTTTACTAAAGTGGGCGAGTTGCATGGAGTCTATCGTCCAAATGAAATTTCATATGTTTATGAAAACATTAGAGAAAAATAATTTTTAGCTAGGTTGAAAAACCTAGTTTTTTTGTTGGGTTTAGGCATTCTTTTGACATATAGTTATATGATAGAATAATGTTGTTAAATACTGTAAATTTACATGGAGAAATCGATGCAAAAAAAATTAAAATTTAAAATAGTCGCTATTTGCGGATTGTTAGCTATTTTAATCGGACTTACAGGTTGTGCTAACAATAGTAATAAGATTACTATTGTTGGATCAAGTGCTATGCAGTTACTTGCAGAACAAGCAGGAAATGACTACCGTCTTTCTCATCCAGACAGTAATATTGTGGTTCAAGGTGGAGGATCTGGAACTGGCCTTAGTCAAGTTCAAGCTGGAGCTGTTGAAATTGGCACGTCAGACGTATTTGCTGAAACGCAAAAAGGAATTAATGCTAAAAAATTGCAAAACCACCTAATTGCAGTTGTTGGTATTGTGCCAATTGTTAATAAGAGTGCTGGTGTTAAAAATTTATCTAAACAACAATTGAGCGATATTTTTACCGGTAAGATTACTAACTGGAAACAAGTTGGTGGTAAAAATCAGAGTATTACTGTAATCAATCGATCTAAAGGTAGTGGGACGCGTTCAACTTTTGAAGGCCTAATTTTAAATAATAAAAAGCCAATTCGAGCTCAAGAACAAGACTCTAATGGAACGGTGCGTAAAATTGTTAGTTCAACTCCAGGAACTATTTCATATATTTCTTTCCCGTATGCTAATGATGAAAATATTCAAAAATTGAGTATTGATGGAGTAAAGCCAACTAATCAGAATGTTGAGACTAATCGCTGGCAACTTTGGTCTTATGAGCATATGTATACTAAGAGAAAACTAAATAAGAATGTTCAAGAATTTATTAATTATATGCTAGGAAATAAAGTACAAGATGATCTAGTACCAAAGCTTGGCTATATTAGTATTAATAAGATGAAAGTCGAACGTGATAGTAATAATCATATTGTTCAGAAATAAAGAATAGGATGTTTGGATGAATAACAAAGATCTAAAAAAGGTAGTTGAATCTGCTTTAGATGAGCAAAAAGTACCTCATGTTAAATTAAAGAAGATTGGTGCTAGCAAGGTTGACGTTGCTAGTTTGACTAAACCTTCAAAAGAAACAAGACAAGAATATTGGGGTAAAGGTTTAACATATTTTGCCATTATCTTAATTATTATTTTAGTTGCTTCAATTATTGGCTTTATTGGGTTTCATGGTTTAGAAACTTTTACTAAAGATCATGTAAATATCTTTCATTTTTTAACTTCAAGCGATTGGGATCCAGGTGAAGGTAAAAATCATGTAGGAGCAGCTGCGATGATTGTCACTTCATTTGCCGTAACGTTACTAGCAGCTTTAGTAGCTACTCCATTTGCAATTGCAGTGGCACTTTTTATGACTGAGTATTCTTCTAAAAAAGGCGCTCGTTTTTTACAGTCGGTTATTGAATTATTAGTAGGTATTCCGTCTGTTGTTTATGGATTTTTGGGATTAACAGTTATTGTTCCGTTTATTAGAAATATTTTTGGTGGAACTGGATTTGGTATTCTGTCAGCTACTTTAGTTTTATTTGTAATGGTATTGCCGACAATTACTTCTTTAACTGTTGATAGTTTGAAAGCTGTGCCCTCTGATTATCGAAAGGCTTCCCTAGCATTAGGGGCAACTAAATGGCAAACAATTTATAAGGTGATTTTGCGAGTTGCTTCACCAAGAATTATGACTGCAGTAATTTTTGGGATGGCTAGGGCCTTTGGTGAAGCTTTGGCTGTACAAATGGTTATTGGTAATGCAGTCTTAATGCCAGCTAACCTAGTAAGTCCATCAGCTACTTTGACTAGTCAATTAACTAGTCAAATGGGTAATACGGTTATGGGGACCTTGCCAAACAATGCACTTTGGTCTTTGGCATTATTACTATTGATTATGTCATTAGTCTTTAACTTCTTAGTCCGCTTAATTGGAAAGAGAGGACAGAAATAATAATGAATGCAAAAACTCGTAATAAAATTGCTACAACGGGTATATATACTTTAGTGAGTATTGTTGTAATTATTCTTTTTGGAATTTTAGGCAATATTTTAGTTTCAGGTGTACCGCATCTTTCATGGCATTTTTTATCTTCCGAAGCTTCTTCTTATCAAGCTGGGGGAGGAGTAAGAGATCAATTATTTAACTCTTTATATTTGCTAGTTTTGACTCTAATTATTTCACTTCCAATTGCATTAGGAGCAGGAATTTATTTAGCTGAATATGCAAAAGATAATTGGTTTACTAGTTTAATAAGAACTACAATCGAAATTTTGAGTTCGCTTCCTTCAATTGTTGTTGGTTTATTTGGTTATTTGCTATTTGTAGTTCAATTTGGATTTGGATTTTCCATTATTTCTGGTGCTTTAGCTTTAACATTTTTTAACTTGCCAACTTTAACAAGTAATATTGAACAAGCTATTGAGGGAGTACCTGAAGCTCAAAGAGATGCTGGCCTTGCTTTGGGTCTATCTAATTGGAAGACAATTAGAGGTATTGTGTTACCTGCAGCTTTGCCTGGTATTTTAACAGGAATTATCTTGAGTGCAGGTAGAATTTTTGGTGAAGCAGCAGCCTTGATTTATACAGCTGGACAAAGTGGATCAACAATTGATTATAGTAACTGGAACCCACTTAGCCCAACTAGTTTCTTAAATATAATGCGTCCAGCAGAAACATTAGCGGTTCATATTTGGAAAGTTAACACTGAAGGAATTATTCCAGATGCAACTATTGTTTCAGCTGCAACATCTGCATTATTAATCATAGTAGTAATTTTGTTTAACCTTGGAGCACGTGCTTTAGGTAATCATTTATACCGCAAGTTAACTGCTGCTAAGTCATAAGGAGAACTTTATGCAAAATGTAAATGAAGCACCTACTTTTATTCATCAATTCAATAAAGACGATCAAATAATTTCAACTCAAGATCTTAGTGTTTTTTATGGTGGTACAGTTCAAAAACTGTTCAATGCTAGTCTTCAATTTAAGAAAAAGACAATTACAGCTTTAATCGGAGGATCAGGCTCTGGAAAATCAACTTTTTTACGTTGTCTTAATCGAATGAATGATAAAGTAGCACGCGTTGATGGTGAAATTTGGTATCACGATTTAGACATCAATAAGAATAATATTAATGTTTATCAATTGAGAAAAAATATTGGGATGGTTTTTCAAAAACCTAATCCATTTCCTAAATCAATTAGAGAAAATATAACCTATGCATTAAAAGCAAATGGTGAAAAGAATAAGCAAAAGCTAGATCAGATTGTAGAGGAAAGTTTAAGAGCAGCTGCTTTGTGGGATGAAGTTAAGGATAAGCTTGATAAGAGTGCCTTAGCCATGTCTGGTGGCCAGCAGCAACGACTTTGTATTGCTCGAGCTTTGGCAATAAAGCCTGAAATTATACTACTTGATGAACCAGCCAGCGCGCTTGACCCAGTGTCGACTTCTAAGCTTGAAGATACTCTTAAGCAACTTCGAACAGATTACACTATGATTATGGTTACGCATAATATGCAGCAGGCTAGTCGAATCAGTGACTATACTGCATTTTTCCATTTGGGTCACGTCTTAGAGTACGATACTACCGAAAATATTTTCACTAATCCTAAAGGTGAGATTACGGAAGATTATATTCGCGGAAGTTTTGGATAAGGGAGCTATTGTGGAAGATATTATTACAAGTAAGGATGTTCACTTAAGCTACGGAAATGTTGAAGTTTTACATGGAATAAGTTTAGATTTTGAAGAAAAAGAATTGACCGCTCTTATTGGACCGTCAGGATGCGGAAAATCAACCTTTTTACGTTGCTTAAATAGAATGAATGATGATATTCCTAATATTCATATTACTGGCGATATTAAATTTGAAGGCCAAAATATTTATGATTCTAAGATGGATTTAGTAGAATTACGTAAGGAAGTTGGAATGGTTTTTCAACAACCAAGTCCATTTCCGTTTTCTGTATACGATAATATTGCTTATGGCCTGAGAATTGCAGGAATAAAGGACAAAGAATTAATTGATCAACGTGTTGAAGAGAGCTTGAAGCAAGCGGCAATTTGGAAAGAGACTAAGGATAACTTAGATCGAAATGCGCAGGCCTTTTCTGGTGGTCAGCAGCAAAGAATTTGTATCGCTCGAGCTTTAGCAGTTCGACCAAAAGTAGTTTTGTTAGATGAGCCAACGAGTGCGCTAGACCCGATTTCAAGTAGTGAAATTGAAGAAACTTTGCTTGAATTAAAACATGAGTTTACTTTCATCATGGTTACTCATAACTTGCAACAAGCTTCTCGAATCAGTGATTACACTGCATTCTTAATGAATGGCGACTTGATCGAATATGGTAAGACAGCAGATATGTTCATGAATCCTAAGAAGCAAATTACTAGTGATTATCTGAATGGACGTTTTGGTTAATAAGGAGATTTTTTAAGATGCATGAAATTTTTTTAGATGAATTACGTAAGTTAAATACTCGTTTTATGGGTATGGGGATTGACGTTAGTGAAGCAATTGAAGAAGCAACTCAAGCTTTTGTTGAACACGATAAAAAATTGGCTCAAAGCTTGGTAAAAGATGATCAAAAAGTTTCACGCGCAGCTACAAAAGTTGAAAAAAGAACTTTAAAATTAATGGCGCTGCAACAACCTGTTGCTAGTGATTTTAGAAATGTAATTAGTATTTTAAAGGCTACTGGAGATTTAGAGCGTATTGGTGAAAATGCCAATTCAATTGCTTGGGAAACAATTCGCGTTAAAGGCAATCCTCGTATTCCAGAAGTTGAAGCAATAATCAAATCAATGGCTAAAAAGGTTAACTTTATGCTTGATCAAATTTTGAAGGCTTATGTGCAAGATGATGAAAAATTGGCTCGTGAAGTTGCACAAAAAGATGATGAAGTAGACGAAGAATACGTTAAGGCACGTAATTTAATTATTACTGGAATTAAGCAGGATCCAGAAGCAGCCGTTGCTTCTTCAAGTTACTTTATGGTAATTCGTTTACTTGAACGAATTGGGGATCACGTAGTGAACTTAGCACAGTGGGTTATTTATAAATTATCAGGTGAATTAGTAGATTTAAATACTAAGGATACTGATGAAATGACAGAATTATAGGATTTATATTTGATAATGAGATGACTAGTCCGAAAATACTAGTCATCTTATTTTTTATCTTCAGATGTAAGCGCGTGCAAATTTGATTAAAGAAATTTATAATAGAGTTATAAATTAAACTGTAGTATTGATTGGGAGAAATTATGAGTAATATAATTCAAAAAAAGAAAAAGCATCAATTTCCGACAGCATATACAGTTATTATTATCGTTTTGTTATTGGTGCAAATCTTAACGTTTTTTATACCATCCGGTAACTATGCAACGCTTGAGTATGATCAACCAAGTAAAGAATTTGTGATTACAAAACCTGATGGAGGTAAACATAAAGAAGCTGCAACACAGAAGACTTTGGATAAATATAAAGTCAAAATTGATGTTAAGAAGTTTACTAATGGTACAATTTATAAACCTGTAGCGATTCCTGATTCATATAAAAAGATTGATCAGAAAAAGCCTGGGCTTGCTGGAGCAATCTACCAATTCTTGTCCTCTCAGATAAATGGGATTGCACAAAGTATTGATATTATTGCCTTTGTCTTAATCTTAGGTGGCTGTATCGGTGTAGTACATGCTAATGGTGCAATTGATGCTGGAATGCAGGCACTTTCTAAAAAGATTAAGGGTAAGCAAATATTATTAATTGTCCTAGTTATGGGCTTAATTGCTATTGGTGGAACGACCTTTGGGTTAGCAGAAGAAACAATGGCCTTTTATCCAATATTAATTCCAGTCTTCTTACTTGCTGGATTTGATCGGATGACGGTAGTAGCGACCATTTTTCTAGGAACCAGTATTGGTACGATGGCATCAACTATCAATCCCTTTTCAACTGTGATTGCTTCTAATACTGCTGGTGTGAACTTTACTGACGCTTTACCACTTCGCATTTGTATGTGGGCAACATGTGTCATTGTAGGGATGATTTATGTTATTGTCTATGCTAAAAAAGTTCAAAAGAATCCAAAAGCGTCATATGTTTATAATGATTTTGTTAAAGAAGATCAAGAGTATTTGAATCAAGAAGACACCGTAAAAGAGCAGAAATTTACTTGGCGTCAGAAGTTAACTTTGCTAGTTTTTGCAATTGCTTTTATTGTGATGATTTGGGGTGTGCAACAAAAAGGATGGTACTTTACTGAAATTGCTGTTGTCTTTTTGGCAACTGGATATATTTTTGCCTTTATTTCTGGGTTGAATGAGCATAAATTTGTTGAAAGCTTTGTGAATGGTGCGGCAGACTTGTTAGGAGTTGCTTTAACAATTGGCCTAGCACGGGCTGTTTCAATTGTGATGGAAGAAAGTCATACAAGCGATACGATTATGAATTTCTTTAGTCAACAAGTATCCGGAATGCCACCACTTTTATTTATTTGGTTTATGTTCTTGGTCTATATTGTATTAGGCTTCTTTATTCAATCATCATCTGGCTTAGCTGTTCTATCAATGCCGATTATGGCTCCTTTAGCCAATGTAGTTGGAATTGACCGCGCAAGCATTATTGATGCCTATAACTGGGGTCAAGGCTTTATTAGTTTAATAGCCCCAACAGGTCTTATCTTAATGAGTTTAATGATGGTAAATATTGGTTTTAACAAATGGTTTAAATTCTGCTGGAAATTATTAGTGATTGAATTTGGTATTTGTTTAGCCTTCCTAGCTATTGGCTTAGTTGTTTATTAATAAGCAAATAAATAGCTTTTAGAAACTTTTCTAGATATGATTTACGTGTAATCAGTGTTTAATATTTTTTAAGGAGTTATCTTATGACTTATCCAAAAACTAAAAAGATTATGAATGAAATTGTTGCTGATTTAACTCAAACTCATATGCTTGTACATCAACATCATTGGTATATGCTAGGACGTGGATTTTTGAAATTACATCCATACTTAGATGAAGTAATGGATGAATTGGCAGAACAGCAAGATGGTGTTGCTGAAAGACTAATTGAAATTAATGGTAGTCCAATTTCTACTTATGAAGAAGTATTAGAAGAGACAAATGTTCCTGATCAACTAGGTAGCTGGGATTTATCAATCGAAGAAAGATTTCAATTAATTGTGAATGCTTATAAGCAACTGCGTGATGACTATGAACGTGGTATAAAAATTAGTGAAGATGAGGGCGATGACTCTACTAATGATTTACTTATCGCCTATCATACAGCTGTTGAAAAGAGAATCTGGATGATGTCAGCTGAACTTGGTCAACGTCCAGGTGAAGGTGAATAAATTTTGAAGCTTAAAGAGGAGTGCAAAATTAATGTGCTCCTTTTTTATTGATTGTGGACTGCAATCTTTTAAAATAAAATAGAAAATTTAGGTATAAAAATGGATTTGTTTAATCATCAGCAAACTAGGGATGCTGCTATTAAAGCAAGGTATGATTAGCATACAAGGCAGGACAAGTTAAGAGTACAAAGCAAGTTGAAGAGACAATTAAGAAGTTATCGCAATCAGATAAAGCTTTTATGTTCATCATCGGTAACACAAGTAATCCTATGGCAGCAATTCCATCGATCAATTATGATATAAAGAAAAATACTGTAAATAAACTAATCATGGCTTACTTTTATTTAAAAAAAGAATCAGAAAATAAAATGAATCGACAAATTGTTGTTGTACAAGCGGATCATTTTTATAAATCAATTTCTTTATAGTTTTAGACAAATAATGAATGATTCTTTTTGCTATAATTAAAAGAAAAAGATCGTACGTGAAAGGAAAAGGCGATGAATAAAGTTACGATTGTTGGATCAATTAATGTTGATAATATTATGCACATTAAAAAGCTTCCTCAACCAGGAGAAACAATTGCTATGTCAGAATTTTCCAAAGCTGCTGGTGGAAAGGGTGCAAACCAAGCTGTAGCAAGCAGTCGAGCAGGAAATGAGACAATCTTTGTTGGCCGTGTTGGTGATGATGATAATGGCCGTTTTATGCTTGAACAATTTGAGGATAATGGAGTTAATGTTGAGCATGTCGTTGTAACTCCCAATCAACAAACAGGTCAAGCATATATTTTACTTCAAGAAACGGGACAAAATTCGATTATTATTCAGCACGGTGCTAATTTTGATGTAACAGCTGAAGATGTTAGAAATGCTAAAGATCAAATTGAAGACAGTGACTTTGTAATTGCTCAATTTGAAACTCCACTTGAAGCAACTATCGAAGCTTTTAAAATAGCAAGAAATGCTGGGAAAACCACTATTTTAAACCCAGCGCCAGCACGCACTGATATTCCACAAGAATTATTAGAGTTAACAGATATTATTACACCTAATGAAACGGAAGCTGAAAGTATCACTGGCATTAAGGTTGATAGTGAAGAATCAATGAAAAAGAGCAGTGAAATTTTCCATCAGATGGGTATTAAAGGCGTAATCATTACAATTGGTGAACGTGGATCCTTTATTTCTTATAAAGATATTGAGGAAGTAGTACCGGCATTTAAAGTAAAAGCAGTTGATACAACCGCCGCTGGCGATACTTTCTTAGGAGCTTTAGCGAGTGAGTTAAAAGCTGACATAAGTAACTTAAAAGATAGCGTAATTTATGCGTCTAAATCATCATCATTTACAGTACAAAAGGTAGGAGCTTTCCCATCTATTCCTACTAGAGATGTTGTTGAAAGAGCTTTAAAAGAGGATTAAGCAATGGATAAGACTGAACAAGATCAATTAAAAAAAGAAGCTGCTACAAAGGCTGCTAAAATGGTAAAACCTAATTCCGTGTTGGGGGTTGGAACTGGCTCAACAGTTGCATTCTTTATCGATGCGTTGGGTGAACGTAAAGGAAAAGAGAACTTTAACTTAAAGCATATTGTTACCACTTCTAATCGTAGTAAGAAACAACTTGAAGGACTCGGCTTTAAAGTTGATGAATTAGCAGATATTGATCAAGCTGATTTAACGGTTGATGGAGCTGACCGAGTAGATGATAATCTTGATGGAATTAAAGGTGGCGGTGGTGCCTTAACTTTAGAGAAGAACGTAGCTATTAATTCTAAAAAGATTATTTGGATTGTTGATGAATCAAAACTTGTTCATCATTTAAGTGGCTTTCCGCTTCCAGTTGAAGTTCTACCTGTTTCTGCAGAACAGAATTTCAAGCGTTTTGAAGAAGAAGGATTAAAGCCGCAATGGCGTTTAGATGAGAATGGCGAGCGTTATGTAACGCACTATGGCAACTACATTATTGACTTAGCTGCTGATCCAACCCCTGTACCACATGGTTTAGCTGATTATTTGGATCATACAGTTGGTGTTGTTGAACATGGATTGTTCCTAGATATGTGCGACGAAGTAATTATTGCTCATAGCGATGGTACGATTGAAGATAAGAAGAGAAAGTAATTATTTGGACTCATTGAAAAAATGAGTCCTTATTTGTTTAATCAAGTAGTAATCAAGGTATAAAAATGACAATTGGAGAAGCTTTAAAAGCAGAAAGAAAAAGATTGGGATTAAGCCAGTCTCAGATGGCTGGAGATTTTTTAACGAAATCACATTATTCAAAAATTGAACGTGATCTCTTTGATATTAAAACAAAAGATTTATTATCAATTTTAAATTTACATAACATTGATGTGGTTGAATTTTTTAAAAAGATTTCTGTTACTAATCAAGAAGAAAATACGAAAGCCTATTTAGCACAGCTTCATGCAGCTTATTACACGAGAAATATTGAGAAAATTGAGCAAATTAGTAATAAATTGAAAAATAAACAACCAAAAACACTAGAGTTAAAAAATTTAGAAGCACAAGCATCTCTTTTAAAAGCTTACTTTACAAACAGTATTAATACATTATCGGATAAATCAAAAGAAAATATTAAAAGAATTATTTTTAGTAATGATGAATGGCAAGTAGAAGATTTAAGGCTATTTGCAATTGCTATATCACTTTTTGATATTTCTGAATTGAATTCGGTGGTAAAATCTATTATTAGTCGCCATTTTAATTTGAATTTGGAAGAAAAGGAATTTAGGCTAGTTTTATCTGCGATACTAGTAAATTTTTTATCTTATTCTGTTAAAGTTCAAAATTCAGATATTCAGTTGATCAAGAAAGTGTTTCAAGTATTAGATAATTTAAATGGAGAACCCGATAATTGTTTCGCAAAAATAATGACTTTATATTATCGAGAGTATTTTGCTGGAAACAAAGAAAAAATTAATGAAATTATTGACGTTATGAAAGATAGTGGAATGAAAGGAATATTCAAAAACAAAAAATGAAAGTGTTAAATTTAACACTTTCATTTTTTTATAAAAATTATGTTTATTATGAACATATAAAGTTAATTAGAAATAGAAATGTGGTTAATTATATGTTTATTCCGTGGTATCTACTATAAATAAATTAAAGAAATCAGATGATAAAAATGAAAATACGGATATTAATTTGATTAAAAAATAGAACATAATCATTTTGCAAGTAGTCTAAGTTGTGGTTGTTCTGTGATTCATTAGTAAAATATAGTTGTTTGACAATAAGAATGTTAGTGATAGCATTCTTATTTTGTATATTTCAGGAGAAAAAACTATGAGGATCAACTTTAAGTGGATAGTTAAAAATCTTCCTGGGTGGTTGATATTACTGATTCTAATATTTTTAATTGCTGGTGGCTTTGAAGGTGTAGTAAATGGAATTATTTTAGGACAATTTCCTAATTTAGTTGGTGTGTCTTCAAATAAATTAATCTTATTTTTAATTCAAAGCACTGTCATCTTTTTTATTGTCTATACAGCTTTAGTTTTGAAAAATATACTCTTAAATTATGCACGGAAAATTTTAAGAGTTTCTCTTAAAAAGAAGATGCTTCTAAGCAGTTTTTCAAATCATCAAGAACCAGAAAAAGGGTTGAATCAAATTAGTAATGTTGCTGCAAAGATCGATGAGAATTATTTCTCTCTAATTGCGGAGATTTTATCTACTGCCGTGGCTGCTGTAATTTCAACAATTTATGTTTTACAGGTTAATATATTAATGGGAATTATTTTTGTAGCTTTTTCTTGCTTAAGTTTAATTCCAATGCTTTTTGGTAAGAAAAAACTTGGAAGATTAGGAGAAGAATGGAGTAGAAGCAATACTAAAGTAATGCACACTGCCGGTGACTGGCTACGCGGATTTCGAGATATTATGCAATATAATGCTCAAAAATTATTTTTTAAACGTGTTTCTACTTCTATTGATCAAAATGAAACTATTCTTCTAAAACAAGAAAATTTGCAATGGCTTGTTCAATATGCAAACTTATTATTTACAATTTTAGCTTTAATCGGACCATGGGCAATTGGTTTTTACTTTGTTATTAATAATTTATTTAGTGTCACTATTAGTGCGCTTCTTTCCTTAACTCTTTCTGCAAATAGTGTAGTTCAAAATTTTCGTATTTTGATGCAATGTTGGTCAGAAGTAACAGGAACAACTAATTTAAGAAAAATTAAAAGCATTAATCAAAGAGTGCTTGATTTACAAGAAAATAGTTTAAGTCATTCTAATATTGAGTTAGAAAATGTTGAAGTGGATTATAATGAGCACCAAATTTATCAGAATCTTAGTTTAAATATTCCTTATGGAAGTAAAATATTATTGCAAGGTCCATCAGGAGCAGGGAAGAGTACCTTTCTGAATTTAATAGCTGGTATGGTTAAGCCTAATAAAGGAAAAGTGTTGATTGACAAAAGAAAACCAAGTTTAGCTGATGTAACATATATTGCGCAGACACCGTGGATTTTTGAGGGAACAATCAGAGATAATTTATCTTTAGGCGAAAGCTATTCTGATAAAGAGCTAATGAAAATCTTGGAAAAAGTAGGATTAGTAGCAGAATTAGGAGAAAATATCCTTAATAAAGAAATAAATCCAACCCGGGAAAATATTTCGGGCGGACAAAAGCAAAGATTAATAATAGCTCGTGCACTTTTAAGAAATAAATCTATTGTTTTACTTGATGAAATTACTGCGGCTTTAGATGATAAGAATAGTGAGAAGATTAGAGAACTAATATATCAAGTACCCGGAACAATTATTGAAAGTGCGCATCATATAAATGATGAGCTCCTTGATAAGTATGGATTTGTTAAAAAGAAAATTGAAAATCAAAAAATATTTTAACTTTTAAAGACTTGACCACTTCAAGTCTTTTTTTGTTGTTAATCTTAGTTCATAATAAAGATGATACGTAAATTTAGAAAGAAGGACCTTTATGTCAAAAAAGCCCTTGATTATTAGTACAGATCCTGGCATCGATGATGTAGCTGCAATGACAGTAAGTTTATTTGCAGATGAATTAGATGTTAAGATGATTGCACCAACTTGGGGCAATGTTTCTTTAGAGCATACCCTACAAAATACTCTTGATTTAGAGAAGTTTTTACATACTAAAGTGCCAGTAGTGAAGGGTGCTAATCAGCCATTAGTACGTCCAGCCATTAGCGCAGCTTCAGTTCATGGTGAAACAGGAATCGCTGGCTTTGAATTTGAAACTGCAAATGACGATTTACTTGAAGAGGGACTTACTGCTACTAAGATGTATGAAGCAATAAAAAATAGTCCTGAAAAAGTAACCCTTTTAGGAATCGGACCTTTAACCGACTTTGCGCTTTTATTTAAACAATATCCTGATGTGGTGGACAATATTGCTGAAGTTTACATTATGGGTGGAAATATTGGTCACGGAAACCATAGTCCATTTGCTGAATATAATATTGCTGGCGACCCAGAAGCTGCTCAAATTGTTTTTCATTCAGGTTTGCCCGTTTATGTTGCACCGTTAGAAATTGGAGACAAGGCACATTTGACCCAAGATCAAATGGATAAAATTAAAAAATGTGGCGAAGTTGGAAATATGCTGTATTCAATGTTTTCACATATTCATGAACCTGATGGAGATACTAGAATTAAGATTTATGATCCAACTGCTGTAGGAATTATGCTTCATCCTGAATTCTTCACCTTAAAACCGGCTAATGTTGAGATTGAATTAGCTGGCCGCTATACATATGGCGCTAGTGTAATGAATTTCTTAAGTGAAAAATATAATGCACAAATTGCAACAGATGTCGATACGGAAAAATTTGCGACTTGGTTTATTGAAAGTATCCAAGCTGCTAATAATGGGAGAAAATAATGACTGATTTAGTCTATCGCTCAGTAATGCGTGATATTAAACAAAAAATACTTAATAACGAATATGAAGATATGCGCTTGCCAGATGAGCGCAGTTTAAGCGACTATTACCATGTAAGCCGTTCATCTATGAAGCGTGCTTTGGGATTGCTTGCTCAGCAAGGAATAGTTTTCAAAAAAAGAGGAAGTGGCACTTTTATTAATCCTCTTTATTTGAAAAATCAAGCTCTCTTTAAATATGAGGGATCAAATTTAGGTATTACGGATTCTTTTAGTGTTCCAGGTAAAAAGCAAAGTATTGAGTTACTAGACTATCAAGTAATTAAGGCTGATGAAGATTTAAGACAAGATCTATTTTTGAAAGAATCAGATTTTGTTTACCAAATTAAGAGGCTGCGTTTATTGGACGATCAACCATTTTTGATTGAAACTGGTTTTATCCCAATTAAGATTACACCAGAATTAAATCCAGATATTTTAAAGGGATCGCTGTTCAATTATTTAGAAGACACACAAAACAAAACAGTAACACGATCATTCTTAACGATTACTGTTGAACCGTCAACATTAGAAGATCAATCAAAGCTGATGCTTGCTCCTAATGAACCAGTGGGTGTGATGGAAGGTATTTTCTTTTTAGATGATGGAACGCCGTTTGAAGTTTCAAATATGCGTATCCACTACAAATATATGAAATACAATACCTTTGTTAATTTAAGTCAAGAATAAAAATAAAGACATCGTTTTTCTCGGGGGATTGAGAGAAGCGATGTCTTTTTTGATAAATAAGATAGCTTAATCAAATTGTAAACTATCATCAACTGGTGCCAGATATACATAGTTTAAGTTAGTATTTTTACACTATTCACTAAGAGAATTAATTAGCGCATCTTGTTCCTTATTGATTGGAATTTGCTTAAGCGCTATTTGTGATTGTAAATACATGACTAACTTATTATTCCAAGCAGCCGCGTCATCATGATCTTGGGCTTTGACTATAACTTTTAAAATTGTTTGAAAGAAATTGATCAATATGAATTTGATATGGCAGTAATTGAGACATCTTCAGTTAATAAAAATGGTGTTTTTGTAGTTAATTATTCTGATGCACAAATTAAAAGAGAAGTTATTCAACGAACCAAAACAGTTATTTTACTGGCAGAAAAATATAAATTTAAAGCAGATCCTTCTTCACCATATAAGGTGATGGATTGCGACCAGGCAGATATATTGATTACGGATAATAAGTTAAAATCTCAATATCGAAAGTACTTTAGAAAAAATATTAAGATTCCTGAAGTGCTAGTAGAAGAGCAAAGAAATAGATAATTTTTAAAGATATTATTAAGCAATTAAAATTGGACCGTCCCAATAATCTAAAAGATTGAATTTTTGAATTGAATAATCTATGATTAGTACTGTAATAAGCAATGAAAACTATTTCAAGGAGATATTTTGGTATGACAGTAAATTACGATTCTCAAGAATATTTAAAGAGTGTTGATGCATACTGGCGTGCAGCTAACTACTTATCAGTTGGTCAATTATTTTTAATGAATAATCCCCTCTTAAAGGGTGAATTAAAGGCTGAAGACGTAAAACCTAAGCCAATTGGTCACTGGGGTACAATCGTTCCACAAAACTTTATTTATGCGCATTTAAATCGTGCAATTAAAAAATATGATTTAAATATGTTTTATATTGAAGGCTCTGGTCACGGCGGTCAGGTAATGGTATCTAATTCTTATTTAGATGGTTCTTATACTGAACGTTATCCAGAAATTACTCAAGATGAAAAGGGAATGGCTAAATTATTTAAGCAATTTAGTTTTCCAGGCGGTGTTGCTTCTCATGCTGCACCAGAAACTCCAGGATCAATTCATGAAGGTGGAGAGTTAGGTTACTCACTTTCTCATGGTGTTGGTGCAATTTTAGATAATCCAGATGTAATTGCAGCTGTTGAAATTGGTGATGGTGAATCAGAAACTGGTCCACTTGCTACTTCTTGGTTCTCAAGTAAGTTCATTAACCCAATTAAAGATGGTGCTGTCATTCCAATTTTACAAATCAATGGCTTTAAGATTTCTAATCCAACTATCGTTTCTAGAATGAGTGATGAAGATCTGACTAAATATTTCGAAGGAATGGGCTGGAAGCCTTACTTTGTTTCTGCATATAAAGATGGTGAATTTAATGGTTATAAGGACCACATGGAAGTCCACCAAGAAATGGCTAAGACCATGGATGAAGTAGTTGAAGAAATTAAGGCTATTCAAAAGCATGCTCGTGAAAATAATGATGATTCATTAGTGAAATGGCCAATGATTGTCTTCAGAGTACCTAAGGGTTGGACTGGACCTAAGTTTGATTTAGATGGAAATCCAATTGAAAATAGTTTCCGTGCTCACCAAATTCCAATTCCTGTTGCTCAAGGCGACATGACTCATAAGGAAATGCTTACTGATTGGATGGAAATCTACAAGCCTGAAGAATTATTTAACGAAGATGGTTCGCCAAAAGACATTGTTAAAGAAAATACGCTATCTGGCGATCAAAGAATGGCAATGAATCCGATAACTAATGGCGGAATTGATCCTAAGGCATTGAATATGCCGGACTATCGTGATTTTGCCGTTGAATTTGATAAGCCTGGTTCTGTTGAAAAGCAAGATATGGCTGAATGGGCTAAATATCTTGATAAGATGGCTGAACTAAATCCAAATAATTTCCGTGGTTTTGGTCCAGACGAAACAAAATCTAACCGTTTATTCCAACTTTTAGACAATCAAAAGCGTCAATGGATGGAAAATATTCATACTCCAAATGATGAAAACTTGGCTCGTGAAGGTCGCGTAATTGACTCACAATTATCTGAGCACCAAGATGAAGGCTGGCTTGAAGGGTATGTTTTGACCGGCCGACATGGATTCTTTGCTACCTATGAAGCCTTTGGTCGTGTAGTTGACTCAATGCTTACTCAACACATGAAGTGGCTTAGAAAGGCTAAAGAACAAGCCTGGAGACATGATTATCCAGCTTTAAATTTGGTTGATACTTCAACTGTTTTCCAACAAGATCATAATGGATATACTCACCAAGATCCGGGTATGCTTACTCACCTTTATGAGAAGAATCGTCCAGATTTAATCCATGAATACTTACCAGCTGATACAAACTCGCTTCTTGCAGTATCTGATAAGGCGTTTAGAGATCGTGAATGCATTAACGTTTTGGTAACCTCTAAACAACCTCGCCCTCAATGGTTCTCAATTGAAGAAGCAAAGAAGTTAGTTGACAAGGGACTTGGTTATGTTGACTGGGCATCAACTGATAAAGGCGCAAAACCTGATGTTGTCTTTGCCTCAACTGGTACTGAACCAACAATTGAAACTTTAGCAGCAATTGATTTGCTCCATAAGAAGTTTCCAGATTTAAAGATTCGATATATTAATGTTATTGACGTGATGAAGTTAATGTCACCTGAAAAGAATCCAGAAGCAATCAGCAATAAAGAATTTAATCGTCTCTTCCCAAAGGGCACACCAGTAATTTTTGCTTGGCACGGCTTTAAATCAATGATGGAATCGATTTGGTTTGACCGTGGCCGTGGTAAAGATGATGTTCACATTCATGGCTACGAGGAAAATGGTGATATTACTACTCCATTTGATATGCGTGTTTTAAACCATATTGATCGCTATAATTTAGCTAAAGATGTAGTAGAAAGCGTCCCTGAATTGAGTGAAAAGAATGCTGACTTTATTGACGAAATGGATACTTTACTTGCTAAACATCACCAATATATTCGTGATAATGGTAAAGATATGCCGGAAGTTACTGATTGGCAATGGGAAGGCTTGAAATAAAATTAGAATAATTCTTCAAAAAGACCTAATTGAGTTTAGGTCTTTTTTGATTAAAGCTATTGAAAATTCGCTCTATGCTTACTAAGCTGTTTGTTGTTATAATGGTTTTGTAAAATGTAAGTGTAATTTTATTTGTAAGGAATTTTATAGAAAGAGATGATTGGATGGAATTTAAAGATGTTTTAGCGCGCGAACATGCAACAAGAAAGTTTACTGATCAAAGAGTAAGTGAAAAGACTATTATTAAGGTGTTAGAAGAAGCACAAAGAACTCCATCCTTACTTAATTCACAACCTTGGCGGATATATGTGGCTGAGGGTGAAGTAGCAAAGGCAATAAGACAAGAACATGAAGAAAAGACTTTAGCTAATGAAGAACCACACGAAGACTTTGCTTCTTTGCTAAAAGTCGAATGGAATACATTTCCAAGTAAGAATATGGCAACAATGAGTGAAACTTTAGATTATTTCTTACGTGGGGAATCAGATGATTTTGATCGAGCTCAATTAAAGTTGTTCAATGCTCCAATAATTGTCTTTTTAACTATACCTAAAAAATCTCCAGCTTGGTCAATTTTTGATCTTGGTGCATTTTCTCAGACATTGATGTTGGCAGCAAATAATCGTGGTTTAAGTACAATGCCTGCACAGGCTTTTGTTAAATATCCGGATGTAATTAGAAAGTACTTAGATATACCAGAAGATGAATCAATTGGTATTGGTATTGGATTAGGATATCCTAACAAAAAAGCTACAATTAATAACTATAAGTCTAAACGTGTGTCTTTAGATGAAATTTTAAAAATTAAAAAGAATATCTAAATTTGAAATTCCTGAAGAGATAAAGTCTAATTTATTAGCTTTAAACTTTTTAGGAGTTTTTTTATATACTTGTTTAAAATAAAATTAAAATATGGCATAATTATAAAAATAGAGAAAGGATAAATAAGAAGATGACGCTATTAGTTTCTCCAGAGCAATGGGCTAATTGGGATCAATGGTTCAATTATACTTTGCCAGGTTATATTTTAATTTTAGGAACAATTTTTTTATTTGTTGGTTTAATTCCATTTTTATGTGTACGTAAAAAAATAACTTATATTTTATTTGGTGTAACAACTTTAGTTTTGGTAACTTTTCTTGGGATATCTTATTTTAAAAATAAGGAATCAACCGAATATGTAAGAGAAAATCATTATTTGACAGCTATGGTTAGAGAATATGATGCTCAAATTTTCTCTAATAAATACTATGATCCAGATGAAATAGAGAGCTTTAAATATATTGCTGATATTAATACTCCCTCTCATTTGCCATCCATTTATAAAAAGATACCAGTTAAGCAAGAAGTTACCTATCTGGGTAAGAATGACTACTATGCTTTTGTGAAATTAGATAATGTGGTGATGAAATTCAGCTTATCTGATTGTAAAAAGATCCCTGGTAGTAAGGCGTACTTTACAGGATATCATTTTAAATTAAGGAATAAAAAATTTATGAAATTAGGTTTTATTGATCTAAAACATAATTTACGTGATAAAGTGGAGTTGCCTAGAGAGTTTTATAATAAAAAAGTATCAAAAAATATTGAGGAAAATTATAATCATCCTGGATTAGTTGCAAACTGGATCCCTGATTCGGAGAAATAATGCTAAAATAGAGATGTAATTATTTAATATATAAAAAGGTGAAAATCACTTGTCTACAAGTACTATAACTACTAATTTAATTGTTATTTTCATAACGTTTTTAATTGCGATTTTCTTTGTTGTTGCTGAATTTGCTTTAGTACAGACTAGATCTAGTCAGCTAGAAGATATGCTGGCCAATGGTCAAGGAAATCCTAAGAAATTAAAGCGTGCTTTGCACATGGTTCATAACTTAAATGAATCATTATCTACTACACAGGTAGGTACTACTTTAGTTGGTGTTATTTTAGGTTGGATTGGTCAAGGAACGATTGAAGAGTTATTGACTGATGTATTTAAAATGACACCTTGGTTTAGTGCAAAAACTAGCGGAGTATTAGGCGCAACTCTAGGTGTTGTATTGTTAACTTACTTAGAGGTTGTTGTAACTGAAATAGTTCCTAAAAATATTGCCATTGATATGCCGGTTAAGTGTTTAATGGCAGTTGTTACTCCGTTAGCTGTTTTCCATACCGTGGTGTATCCATTTGTTTGGTTACTTAACCACAGTGCTAATGGTTTGCTTCATTTATTAGGAATGCAATCAGCGGATGAAGAGAGCGAAGTTTATTCACAGTCAGAAATTTTACGGTTATCACGTAATGCCGTAACAGGAGGCTCCCTTGATAAGGATGATCTTGTGTATATGGAGCGTGCCTTTGAATTAAATGATAAGGTTGCTAAAGATATTATGACTGACCGTACACAACTTCAAGTGTTGAATGCAACTGATAATGTTAAGACTGCTTTAAAGAAATATATTGAAGATGGTTTCAGTCGTTTTCCAGTTGTGCGTGATAATGATAAAGATGATGTCGTTGGATATGTTTATGCCTATGATATTGTTAGTCAAGACCAAGAAAATCCTGATGTACCAATTACTAGAATTATTAGAGCGATTATCACTGTGCCTGAATCAATGCTAATTCAAGATATCTTGAAGTTAATGATTAAAAAGCATACACCAATTGTTTTGGTTGTTGATGAATATGGTGGTACGAGCGGAATTGTAACGGATAAAGATATTTACGAAGAACTCTTTGGATCTATTAAAGATGAGATTGATGATGTTTCTGATGAATACATTGTCCGCGATGATCATGGTGAAGTCCACGTTTCTGGAAAAACCACTTTGTATGATTTTGAACGTTACTTCCATACCAAGCTCAAGGCTTTTGAAGATAGCGACATTATCACTATCGGTGGCTATATGATGGAACACTATCCTAACTTAAAGAAGGGCGAGTCTGTAGAATTAGAAGGCTTTAACTTTAAGCTAGTGAATATTGAACAAGGTTTCATGCGTTGGTTTATTGTTTCTAAGCTAAATAAAGATAGTAACAGTGCTAATTTGCAAGATAGCGATCAAAATAGTAAAGAAAAAGATGAATAATCGGAAAAAGGCACCTAAGATAGGTGCTTTTTTTAGTCATTAAATGTTATAATTCTACTAATAACAAAGCATTTGTAGAAGATATAGAGGGTTAAGATGCAAAATAGTGATAATATTGACAACATTATTGATCGTGTTTTATTTAGTCAAGATGATATTGAAGAAATCTGTCAAAGGCTTGGTAAGCAATTAACTGAAGACTATGCTGGCAAGTTTCCATTAGTTGTTGGAGTATTAAAGGGTGCTGTTTACTTCATGACTGATTTAACACGCCACATGAATGTAAAAATGCAAAATGACTTCATGGATGTTTCTAGTTATGGTGATGGTTTTGAATCAACAGGTAAAGTGAGACTAGATATTGATGTTCAAGCAGATGTCAAGGGCAGAGATGTATTATTAGTTGAAGATATTGTTGATACTGGTCATACTTTAAAATTTATGAAAGATCTATTAATTGAACGTGGTGCTAAGAGTGTTAAGTGCTGCGCATTACTTAACAAGACTGAGCGTCGTGAAGATGATGTAGTTGTAGATTACTATGGTTCAGAAGTTGAGAATGAATTTGTGGTTGGTTATGGTCTAGATTACTTGAATGCTTATCGTAATTTACCTTACGTTGGAGTTTTAAAACCTGAAGTTATCCAAGCAAACTTAAATCGTTAATTAGATAAACTTATTAATGAATTATAAAAGGGTTGAAAATTGTTCGCTATGTAGCGAGAATTTTCAACCCTTTTTCTAATGTTTCTTATTATTTAATTATTGCTATGTTTTTTCATGTAATAGTAAACTGGTAAACCTAATACTGTTAATCCAATTCCAGTGATAGACAACCAAAATTCGTTGATTATTGTACTAATTACGATAAATAAACCACCACCGATTGAGACGATGGGAATAATTGGATACCAGGGAACAACATAAGGTCGATTTAACTTAGGTTCGCGGTAGCGCAAAATTACAACTGCAATTGAAATTAGTGTTGTAAAAGTCCACATTACAAAAACGAGCATATTGGTTAATAGATCGAAAGTTCCTAGTAAGATCATGATTAAAGATACACCAAGAATAATTAGTGCACTAATTGTTGGGACGCCTGTATTAACGTTAGTTCGACCGATTTTGTGTGAAAATGGCAACATTTTATCTTTAGCTAGAGTATATGGAATTCTCATCCCAGTTAACATAAATCCATTAATTGCTCCGTAAACAGAAATCAAAATTCCAATAGTAATTAACTTGCCGCCTAAACTGCCAAATAGTTTTAATGAAGCGAGGTATGCTGTGTTTTGATTTCCAATAATTTCTTTAAAAGGAATAGTAGTTAGGAAAGCGTAGTTTACTAATACATAGATTAAAGTAATTGCGGATAGTCCAATAATAATAGCTCTTGATAGATTTTTCTCTGGGTCTTTAACTTCTCCCGCTAAATTTGTTACATTGATCCAGCCGTCATAAGCAAATAAGGCAGCTAATAAACCACCGCTCAAGCCAGTCCAGAAAGAAATATTATGACCAGAACTTAAGGGAAGAAGATTAACAGCGACTTTTGATGAATTAAAGAGACCAAAAAGTACAATTAAGGCAATTGGAATAGTTTTAAGTATCGTCATTGCAGACTGCATTTTAGTTGAAAATTTAGTTGAAATGAGATTTAACCCCATTAAAAAGAGTGCGAGCAGTAATGCTACTAATGTAGCATATTTAGTTGGGATGCCAAATAGAACAACGAATTGCTGTCCAAAAACTACACTTAAAGCGGCAATATTGGCTGGAAAGTAAACTAACATTTGAGCCCAACCAAATAAAAATCCCCAAACTTTTCCATAAGTATATTCGATATATTTTATTGATCCACCAGTAACTGGAAGTGCAGCAGCAATTTCAGAAACCGTTAGGCCGGACGCAATAGAGACGATTCCAGCTAAGATCCAAACAAAAAGAGTTAGGGATGGAGTCCCCGTCTCGTGACTAATACTTCCAATTTTAAAGAAGACACCTCCACCGATTACAGTTCCGACAACTGTGGCTAGAGCCTGTCCAAAGCTAATTTCTCTTTTCAATATTGCTTTCCTTTCGATTTTTAACGATAAGTATATTATTGATATCATTTTATACTAAATTACAGTGAAAGTGGTATGGAAAGCAGAAGTTCGTTAAAATAGCTATGGGAGGGATGATCGTGCATCGGTATCAACATAAGTATACTTTTCCAAGTATTATTATTCTGCTCGTATTAGCTATTTTGGGCTTAATATGGGGATATTTTAATATGCAGAAAAATACGACCGTGCCCCGTGGTTCAAATATGAGCGTACTTGGAATTGAATTAGATCAAACCAAAGATTATATTGATTTACATAAATTAGAAAAAAACGGAATTTCTTTCGTTTATTTGCGTTCGACACAAGGAAAGTCCTATTTTGATGATAATTATTTACTTTACCGCGATCAACTTCAGGGAACTAATTTAAATTTTGGAACGATTATTTCTTATAGTGATGAAACAAGTAATGAAGAACAATATCAATATTTTCTGAATAAGGTAGGAACTAATACCGGGACTTTGCCAGTAATGATTGTTCCCGCAACTAGTAACTTAACTAAAACTTATTGGCAACGCATGGGTAGATTCGCTCAAATGATTAATAATTTAGGAAAAAGGGTAATGATTGCAGGAAATTATCACTATCATAAATATTTCCCACAAGGAACTAGATTCTTGTATACTGGAGCAAGTTTAAAAGATAGACGTCATTATGCCTTTTGGTGTTACACTCAAAATGGAAGAGTAAAAAATATCGATAATCTTAATCGTGATGTAACCATGTTTGCTTATATTGGCACTAATACACAGTATGAGCAACTATATGGACAACAAAAAGTACAATAGAGGAATTAGAATGTATTCACAAGCAATTACACAAGTTTTAGAAAGAGAACATAAAGATAAACCAACTTTAATTCAAGAAAGAACATACGATGCTATCTATAATGGTGCTAGTGTAGTTGGGCTAGCTAAGACTGGTACTGGAAAAACTTTAGCTTATGGTTTGCCAGTAATGGGAAGAATTGCAGAAATTGGTGGTAGAGGTGTAATTTTAGAGCCTACTACTGAGCTTGCTATTCAAACTAGAAATAATTTGTTGCCATATGCCAAAGCTTTAGGTTTAAAAACTATTGCTCTAGTTGGAGCTGGTAATAGAAAAAGGCAGTTAGAACGTTTAAAGAAAGAAAAGCCAGATATTATAATTGCTACGCCAGGTAGATTTTTTGATTTCTTATCTGAAAATAGAATCAAGTATCAGGATATTAATGCTTTAGTAATTGATGAAGCAGATGATATTTTGGAATTTGCTAAGCTAGATTTATTAAGCTCTTTAGGACAAAATTTATCTTCAACTGCGCAGATTTTGTTATTTGGAGCATCTGAATCAGAAATTACTAAAGATGCGGATGAGCTTTTTAAACGGACATTTTTATTAATTGATGTTCGCCCAGAACAAAAATCTGAAGTTAAACATTATTTCTTGCAGGTTTCAAATGAATATAAGATGCAATTCTTGCAACGTTTAGCAAAGCTAGATAAGTTTAAAGGAATTTTATTCTTTGATAGTACAGAAACTGAGATGAGATTTGCAAGAATTTTTAGTCACAGTAAAACCAAGTTTGCAGTTTTAAGTAATGAAACAAATAAACAAAATCGTGAAAAAATTCTTAGTGATTTCAAAGCTGGTCGAATTAAATTTTTGTTTGCAACTGATCTTGCAGCACGCGGATTGGATTTACCAGATGTGAGCTACGTGATTAACTTTGAAATACCTAGTGAAGTTAATACCTATCTTCATCGCAGCGGTAGAACTGGAAGAATGAATAAGTCTGGTACTGTTGTGACACTGGGGGACGATCACGATTTTAGAAATCTTAAAAAATTGTTGGATGGTACTTATGAAGTTAAAAGAGCATATTTTGCAGGCTATAGCTTAACGACTGAGAAGCCACTTTCAGAAAAGGAGGAAAAGAAAACTAAAGTTAAAGAAGTCAAAGTTAAATCAAAACATAAGAAGAAACGTTGGCGTAATAAAAAAAATAAGGGATACCATCCTCGAAAGAATAGAGGAAATAAGTAATGTCATCTTTAGTTAAATGGCTAGAAACGTATGTTTTACCACCTGCGTCTCGTCTAGCACAAGTACGTTGGTTAGTTGCGATGCGAGATACTTTTATATCATTATTGCCTATTACAATGGCTGGATCTATCGCAATGCTATTTAATAGCATTATTAGAGCAGCTAAAGTGCAAATGCATTGGGATACTTTTTATTCGTTAATGCAACCAGTAATGGCAATTGATAATATTGTTTGGGAAGGTACTTTCGCTCTATTTGCTGTATATTTTGCGATCTCTTGGGGCTATCATCTAGCTAAAACTTACGAGGTAAACCGCTTTGCTGGTTCAATTGCGTCTTTAGTTGCTTTTTCAATGAGTATTAGTGATTCGGTAAAACTACGTATTGATGGGGATGTAGTTGATATTAAAAATGCCTTTGATATCAAGCAATTTTCAACGATGGGATTATTTACAGCAATTATTTTTGGTTGTATTGGGACAGCACTATTTATTACGTTTTATAAGGCGAGAATTCGTTTAAAAGTTGATAGTAGTATGCCTCATGCAGAATGGGTTGCCTTTAGCACCTTAGTTCCAATTTTGCTTTCAGTCTTTATCGTTGGATTTATTAATTTTGCCTTTCAACGCCTTACGGGAACCTACTTTGGAAATTGGCTGCTTACTACTATCCAAAGACCTTTAGTAAATTTAGGACAGGGTTTTGGAGTGGTTTTATTAGTTACATTTTTAGTTCAAATATTTTGGTTCTTTGGGATCAATGGCATCAGTGTCTTAACCCCAGTAATGGATTCTTTATGGCTAACGCCAGAAAACATTAACGTTACAGCAGTTAGAAATAGCGATCATGTCCCTTATATTTGGGTACGAGATTCCTTTAATGTTTTTGCATGGTTTGGTGGAGCGGGTGGAACTTTAGTCTTGATTATTGCTATTTTAATGTTTTCTAAACGTAAAGATTACCGAACTATAGCGAAGATGGCAGTCGCACCAGGGATTTTTAATATTAATGAACCTATTATTTTCGGCTTGCCTGTTGTATTTAATCCCGTATATTTGATTCCTTTTGTAGTAGCACCATTAGTAAATGTATCGCTTGCTTATTGGGCTACACAGGCAGGGTTAGTTAATCCGGTTCAAATATTTGTTCCAACAGTTATGCCGCCACTTATTGGACCATTTTTAGCATGTAATTATGACTGGCGAGCTATTGTTTTAGCGCTTATTAATATGGTTATTGCACTTCTTATTTGGATGCCATTTGTTTTTGCAGCAGATAAAATTGCCAAGCAAGATAATAATCAACGTAATTTTTATTTGCCACAGTATTAAATTTTTAATAGTTAAAAATCAGTTTTTATGGTAAAGTAGAAACTGGTTTCGACCCCGTAGTTCATCTGGATAGAACAATGGTCTCCTAAACCGTAGAGGTGAGTTCGAATCTCACCGGGGTCATATTGATATAGAGCCATTTGTGGGACATTAAAAATAAGCAAAAATTGAATTTGTCCCCAAATGACCCCTCCACGTGATATTTTAAGTATTAAAAAAGCATTACCTGATTAACTCACAAGGTAATGCTTTTAATTTGATATTAAACATATTTCAATGGATTAATAAATAATTCTAAAACCACCCAAAGAAAAATGATTAGTAAAATTGCAATAATACTGATTAAAATATGCTTAGTCTTTTTGGGATAGGAATTACCTAATAGAAAGACAAGACAAAATATGATAATAGTAATTAAAATTGCTGCTAAAGATAAAAAACTAAACATAATGTATTTCACTTTCGTTATATAGTTAAGTATAAAGTAATTAGAGAGATAGTACCAAAGAAAATTGAATTAAGATATAGTATAATAAGCGAAGAAGAATAGGAAAATAATGCTATGAAAAAAATAAAAGTAATGACAGTTTTTGGTACTCGACCAGAAGCAATTAAAATGGCACCTTTAGTACTAAAATTGAAACAGGATGAACGCTTTGATGAAGTAACGGTAGTCAGTGCGCAACACCGCGAGATGCTGGATCAAGTTTTAGATATTTTTAAAATTAAACCTAATTATGATTTTAATATCATGCATAAAAATCAAAGTTTAGAAGATATTACTTCAAAAGTAATGATCAATATGGCTCAGGTAATTAAAGAGGAAAATCCCGATATTGTTTTAGTCCATGGAGATACTACTACTAGTTTTGCAGCAGGACTAGCATCTTTTTATGAGCAAATAACTTTAGGACATGTGGAAGCAGGTCTTAGAACTTGGAATAAATATTCTCCATTTCCAGAAGAAATGAATCGTCAAATGACAGATGACTTAGCTGACCTGTATTTTGCACCAACTGAGTTAAGTAGGAATAATTTAATAAAAGAAAATCATTCTTCCAAAAATATTTATGTTACTGGTAATACTGCTATTGATGCCTTAAAACAAACTGTAAAAAAGGATTATCATCATGATGTTCTTGACGAAATTACGCCGGGTAATAAAGTGATATTAGTTACTATGCACCGTAGAGAAAATCAGGGAGAACCGATGAGGCGCGTGTTTAAGGTAATGAAGCAGGTTGTAGATAATTATCAAGATGTAGAAATTATCTATCCTGTTCACTTGTCTCCACGAGTCCAAGAGGTGGCAAATGAAGTACTTGGTGGGGATTCACGTATCCACTTGATTAAGCCTCTCGATGTAGTTGATTTTCACAATTTAGCTAAAAGAAGCTATTTCATTATGACTGATTCAGGTGGCGTGCAAGAAGAAGCACCTTCTCTTGGAAAGCCTGTATTAGTGTTGCGTGATACAACTGAGCGACCAGAAGGTGTTAAAGCTGGTACCCTGAAACTTGTCGGAACTGAAGTAGATAAGGTTCATGATGAGATGATGAGGTTACTTGAAGATAAAAATGCTTATAGTAAAATGGCTAATGCCAAAAATCCTTATGGCGATGGCAAGGCTTCTGATCGAATTATGGATGCAATTGCTTATTATTTTGATAAAGAAAATAATCAAAAACCAGCAGATTTTAAATAAAGTAAAACTCCAGATACTGTGTAATATCTGGAGTTTTTATATGATTATCTTTTATTGAAATGATCTTTAAATTTTTTAGCAAATTTATTACTAGTATTAAGAAAAATCGATTTAGTAGTTAAGTAATTGAAAATACCTACTAGGATTTGATCAATTACTTTTACGAAAAGTGAATTCCAATGTAACCACGAAATTCCAACTAGCATAATTAAGTTATCTGGAATCAGGCTGATTATCCGATAAATGAAAAATAAGCATAGTTGGTAGACAACGCCGTGCTTTTTATCTACATTTTGAATAAATACGCCATGCTTATTAAAAGAAAAAGAGGCCAAGTTGGAAATGATAAATGCAATTGTGTTGGCATAAATTACTGGAATTTTCCAAGCATTGTGAAATAAAAGAAAGCAGACAATATTGATAACTGCTGCTAAGAAGCCAAAGATAACGTAAACATAAAAGTTTCGGTGCCTGACAACAAGCTTACTTCCAAGCTCTCGTAACTGGACTTGGGTAATCTTTTGCCCCCTTCTTTTATGATGATTTTTAGTCATTAAATGCCTCGACTATTTCTTCAGTAGCTTGATCAATTAAATCAATATCTTCGTCATCAACAGCGTTTTCGATTTTAACTGGTTTTGCTACTTCAACTGCGCCACACTTAATAAATGCCTTTTCAAAGTCATCTACGTTTTCACAATAATGATCTTTGTATGTTTTGTCTCCAGACCCCATAACGGCGAATTTTTTACCCGATAAGTCGAGAGTAACTAATTGGTCATAAAAGTCTTTTAATTCATCAGTCATCACACCTTCGCCGTAAGTATAAGTAACCATTACGCAAAGATCAGCATCAAGATAAGAAGAAGCATCTGCAAAACTAACGTCAATATTTTCTACGTCAAAACCTGCATCTTGTAAATTCTCTTCTAAAATTTCTGCCATATCTTCATCATTACCAGTCATACTGGCAAAGACAATCTGTGCTTTCATGTAAAAAACTTCTTTCTATAACATTTTCTCCTATTATACTAAAGAAGATGGGTAGATTGTAAATCTTAAGAGAAATTATTTAAGAAAAGCTTTATAATGAATGGTTGAGACTTTCTCAATGACTACTAAATTATGTCTATTTAAGGTATGCTAATAGTATATAAATATTAAAAAAGGAGATTTTTTAATGATAACAATTAAGTCAAAACGTGAACTTCAGGGTATGCAAAAATCAGGTCGCGTTTTAGCAGCAATGTTTGAAGGCTTACGTGATGTTATTAGGCCTGGAATTTCTACTTGGGAAATCGAAGAATTTGCTCAAGATTTTATGAAAAAACATGGTGGTCGTCTTTCAGAACAAGGTTTTGAAGGATACAAATATGGTACTTGTATTAGTGTAAATGATGAAATTGCCCATGCGATTCCGAGAAAAGATAAGATCTTAAAGGAAGGCGACTTAGTCAGCGTTGACGTAACTTGTAACGTTGATGGTTATGAAACTGACTCCTGCACTACTTATGGTGTTGGTAAAATTTCTGCCGAAGATCAAAAGTTAATGGATGTTACCAAAAAGGCAATGTACATGGGAATTGACCAAGCTGTAGTTGGTAATCGTATTGGTGATATTGGTAGCGTTATTCAAAACTACGTTGAAAATGAAAATGGCTACGGAGACGTTCGTGAATTAGTTGGTCACGGAATTCAACCATCTATTCATGAAGACCCAGAAGTGCCTCACTGGGGTAAGGCTGGTCACGGTTTACGTTTACGTGAAGGTATGACAATTACTGTTGAACCCATGGTCGAAGCTGGTGGTGATTGGAGAATTGAACAAAAGACTGTTTCTGATCCTAACGATGATTGGGTTTACTATGCAACCCCAGATGGTTCAAAGTCAGCTCAATTTGAACATACTTTTGCTATCACTCCAGATGGTCCAAAGATTTTGACTTTGCAAAAGCCATATGATGGCTACGAAAAGTATCTTCCTCATTTTTTAGATGAAGATTAATAAGTAAAATATTTTATGAAATCTTTTCTCAATCAGACTAGGAACCGTACAGCAAATTTTATTCAATTACTATCAAAATATATTAGCCAGGGTGAAATAAACCAAAATTCCATCATTATTGCTTATTATGTATTGTTAAGTATTTTTCCAATCATAATTATTATTGGAAATGTTTTACCTTTATTTAGTATTGATACCAAGCCAATTGCTCGCTATTTAGAATTGATTTTTCCAAGTCAAGTTTCAAGCTTAGTTATGCCGATTATTAATGCCTTATTGAAGAAGCATTCAAGCGGATTTATTTCTTTGGGTATTGTAGTTGCAATTTGGTCATTGGGTTGTTTGGTTAATTCGATTCGCTTGGCCGCAAATAAAATTTACGGTGTTGATAAGCAAGAAAAAGGAAAATCATGGTGGAATTATTTACTGGCCAGAACTTTTACTTTTGCTTTATCAGTAATTTTAGTAGTTGGATTTTCAGTAATAATTTTCATTTTCACAGTTGGTAGACAAATTATGGAATTTTTGGCTCCAATTTTTAATCTATCCTTATGGTGGGTTTATAAATTAGAAAATTATCGTTGGCCGATCATAATTTTAATGACAGTGATAGTGAATTTGTACATTAATTATGTAATTCCAAATATTCGAGTTCAAAAACGTGTGGTTTGGCCAGGAGTATGGTTTACTGTAATAAGCTGGAGTGCCTTATCATATTTCTTTGGTTTATACTTAAGACAATTTGGGACACGCTGGGAGAATTACGGGATTGTAGGCTCATTCATTATCTTTATGCTTTGGCTTAACGTAGGTTCATTCTTATTATTGCTTGGTATTTGTATTAATGCAGCAGGAGATGAACTAAAAGGTAGGAAGATTGAATACAGTCAAAGCCCGATTTTGAGAATTTTTAGAAAAAATAAAGAATTACCTAAATAAGTTGACGTAAGTTTGGTAAAATACATTATGGAAAGCTTATTTTTGTGAGGAGAATAAAATGAAAGTAAGAAAAGCAGTTATTCCAGCAGCTGGATTAGGTACTAGATTTTTACCTGCAACTAAGGCTATGCCTAAGGAAATGGTACCAATTGTTGATAAACCAACAATTCAATTTATCGTAGAAGAAGCCAAAAAATCAGGAATTGAAGATATCTTGATTATTACTGGTAAGAACAAGCGCTCAATTGAAGACCACTTCGACGCTAACCCAGAACTAGAGCAAGATTTGGAAGAAAAGGGTAAGACTGAGCTTTTACACTTGACCCAATCAATTACTAATTTAGGTGTTAACCTTTACTACACTCGTCAACCACACCCAGCTGGTTTAGGAGATGCGATTTTAAGAGCTCGTAGCTTCGTTGGGGATGAACCATTTGCTGTAATGCTTGGTGACGACTTAATGGACGACAAAGTTCCACTAACTAAGCAATTGATTGATCGTTATGATAAGACTCATGCATCAACTATTGCTGTAATGCCTGTACCACACGAAGAAGTTTCTAAGTATGGTGTTATTGATCCAGATAACGAAATTGAACCAGGCTTGATTAATGTTAAAGCTTTTGTTGAAAAGCCAGACGTTGATAAAGCTCCTAGTGATTACGCAATCATTGGTCGTTACTTATTAACTCCAGAAATCTTTGATATTTTAGCACATCAAAAACCTGGTCGTGGTGGCGAAATTCAATTAACTGACGCTATTGATACTATGAATAAGACTCAACGAGTATTTGCTCACGTATTTAACGGTGAACGTCACGATGTTGGTAACAAGGAATGTTACCTTGAAACATCAATTGAATATGGTTTATCTCACCCACAAATTAAAGATGATTTACGTAAGTACATCATTGCAATGGGTCAAAAATTACAAAATGAAGATAAAAATACTAATAAGAAAAAATAATTCTAATTAGATAGAAACTATAGGGAAGTTATCATATTGATAACTTCTTTTTTAGTAAAAAAGTGTAATCTTTTTGCCAACTTCTTATAAAAAGTGAGAAAATATAAATAATTCTTTATTATAAGGGTAAAATGATGATTGAATATAAGAATGTTTCAAAGAAATATCAAGATCATGAAATTTTAAAAGATGTTTCTTTTACAGTGAAAAAAGGAGATATTTTTGTTTTAGTTGGTCCTAGTGGAAGTGGAAAAACAACTTTATTAAAGATGTTTAATCGACTCATTGAACCGACAAAAGGGAAAATTTTTCTCAATGATAAATCAATAAAAGAATATAATTTGCGCAAATTAAGAGAAAAAACTGGCTATGTTTTGCAAACTGCTAGTTTATTTCCAAATTTAACGGTTGGTGAAAATATTACTATTGTCTTAGAACAAGAGGGCGTAAGTCGAAAAGAACGACGTCAGAAACAAGAACAATTATTAAAATCTGTTGATTTAGATCCTAAGTTATATTGTGATCGCCTGCCAAATGAATTATCTGGTGGAGAGCAACAGAGAGTTGGAATTGTTCGCTCTTTAGCAGCTGACCCAGAAGTTGTTTTAATGGATGAACCATTTTCCGCTCTTGATCCGGTTGTAAGAAAACAATTGCAAGATTTATTAATGAATCTTCATGAGCAGTTTAACAAGACAGTAATGTTTGTAACTCATGATATGCAAGAGGCAATTCGACTAGGCAATACAATTGGTGTTTTGCATGATGGCGTATTAGAGCAAGTAGGAAAGCCTAGAGAAATTCTACGTCATCCAGCTACCAAATTTGTTCAACAATTTTTTGCCGGAAATCGAATTAATCAAAAGCTTGATCTTGAAACTTTGCTCAAGAGTGAGCTGGGAGTTGATCCTCGGTTTTATCCGAAAGTTGACACCTTAGTTCGTTATCACGTAGATAGTGTAGAAGATCTAATTAAAGATTGTTCAAATCATCCCGATGCCTTATTTATTGCAGAAACTGAATTCGGCAATTTTTTAATTGAGCCAAAACGAGTTTGGAATTTCTTTTTAAAGTGGGTGGCTGGACATGATTAAATCTTTATGGCAGATGTTATTAACTGAACATGATCAAATTTGGGCTACAACGCTTGTTCATATTAAGATTTCACTTATTGCTTTATTAATTGCAATGGTAATTGCCATTCCATTGGCCTTTATTTTGAAAGGACATAAAAAGGCAGCAGAGTTTACTCTACAGGTAGCAGGAATCATTCAAACAATTCCTAGCTTGGCTGTTTTAGGTTTGTTGTTACCGTTTGTTGGAATTGGGACAGTTCCAGCAATTATTGCGCTAGTCTTATATGCGATTATGCCGATTTTTCAAAATACTTATTCTGGATTGACTGAGATTCCAGAAAATTTAGAGGAAGCAGCTACTGCTTTTGGCTTAACTAAATGGAAGAAACTACAACGTTTAGAAATTCCGCTGGCTATGCCGATGATCTTTGCTGGGATTAGAATTGCCCTTGTAATGATTATTGGGACAGCTACTCTAGCAGCCTTAATTGGTGGAGGCGGACTAGGTACTTATATTTATGTAGGTATTAATTCAAATAATAATACTGAAGTTTTAATGGGTGCAATTTTGTCTGCCTTATTAGCATTAGTATTTAGTGGGATTTTGAAGTTTATTTCAAAAAACAATAAACGCTTAAAGTGGGGAAGTGCGGTGATCGCTCTCTGCTTGTTAATTTGGGGTGGAAGCAGTTTATATTCACACTTTACTACTAGTTCCACGAATGTTGCTGAACCTAAGCAAACTATTACGATTGCCGGCAAAATGGGATCTGAACCTGCAATTTTGATTAATATGTATAAGGAATTAATTGAAAAGAATGATCCAAATACTAAAGTTGTTTTGAAACCTAACTTTGGTGGCACGACATTTTTATTTAAAGCTCTCCAGGCAGACAAGATAGATATTTATCCAGAATTTACTGGAACAGTTTTGCAGACTCTAGTTAAAACGGGTAAGAAGACTGGAAATGATCCAAATCAGGTTTATGCAGAAGCTCGAAGTGATTTAAAGAGTCAATTTGATATGGAGTACTTAAAGCCAATGACATATCAAAATGGCTATGCTTTAGCTACAACTCAGAAGTTTGCAAAAGATAATCACCTAACTAAGATGAGTGATTTAAATCGAGTAAATAAAAAAGTTCATGCTGCATTTGATCCCGACTTCACTTCATTAAAAGACGGTTATCTAGGTTTAAAGGATGTTTATAAACTAGATTTTGCTTCAATTAAGAGTACAGAATCGAGCATTCGTTATCATGCAATTGCTAATAATCAAGCTAATGTTGTTGATGGTTATACAACTGATGCAGAAATTAAGAAGTATAACTTGGTAATGCTAGATGATGATAAAAAATTCTTCCCGCCATATCAGGGTGCCCCGTTAATGCGAGCTAAGTTTGCAGAAAGAAATCCACAAATTGTAAAAGCATTAAATAAATTGGCTGGTAAAATTACAACTCAAGAAATGCAGGCAATGAATTATCAGGTTAATGTTGAGCATGAGAAACCAGCTAAAGTAGCTCATGAGTACTTAGTAAAACATGGATTAATTTAGAAAAGAGTATAATTATGACAAAATATACAGTAAAAAGTGAGTTAACAGATACTCCTTGGCAAATCGAAAATAGAACTAAAAAGCATAAGTTCATGGCTGATGAATCAGCTAGTGGTAAAAATGTTGCTCCTAATCCAGTAGAGTATTTGGCAGGAGCAGTTAATTCTTGTATTTCAATTTCTGCAGGGATGATTGCAAATGTCCACCATTTAGATGTAAAAAATTTCAAAGTTACAACACAAGCAATTACTACCAAATTGGGCCATGGAAAATCCGTTGTTAGTGAAATGTTAATTTCAGTTTCTTTTGATAGCTCTATGTCTCAAGAAGAAAAGCAAGATTTCTTATCTCACACTTTACATGTTTCAACAGTTTATCAGACAGTGTCACAAAGTATTAAAACTTATGTGGAATTAGAAAATTAAGCTTAAATAATTTGCTCTTAGTCAATATGACTAGGAGCATTTTTGATTTTTTGGCAAATATAAGGCAAGATATAAGTTAATTAAGTTTTTTGTTTTTATCTTTAGTATTAATGTTCGCACGCTATATGATTTTATCAGATAAGTTAATTAATCATTATCAGATTAGTAAAGGTTTTGTATTGTGTATAGTCATGTTGTGATTGTCATATCAATCTTATTAACAACTGTACTATTCTTTACCTACAAGTTAGAAATATAAATAAAAACTTCTTATTTTTCTTAATTATTGGGTCAATAGCATTGTATTATTTTTCATTAGCGATAAATCAGGTATATAACAAAAACAAGTGTAAATTTGGTATTCGAGACTTTCTTTACTTATTGCTTATTTTTGCATTAGGAGTAAATTACTTATGGCTTGTAATAGGATCTGAATTAGCAATTGCTATTTGCCTATTAATTTGGAATTTAGTATTTTTCTTAGGATTTTATATAAAGAGCAAAAATTCTTTAAAGTAACTGGCTGATAATTATTTTGAATAGACTGCTATAATATTTAGTAAATCAATAAAGAGGGATCTATATGGATATTTACAGAGGCTATACTCCAGTTTTAAATAAGTTACTTGAACAGATGCTGGAATATTTTAGAACTGAAAACAAATTGCACCAAGAAAAAACAGGTGACAGTCTATATGAGCACCTTATTGGCCGAGTTAAGCAGCCGAAAAGCATGATTGAAAAATGTCAGAGAAAGGATCTTCCAGTAACTCCTGAATCGGCTTTGAAAGTAAATCGGGATAGTGTTGGAATTCGCGTAGTTTGTAACTTTATTGATGATATTTATACTTGCATTGACTTAATTAATAATTGGGATGATGTAACAATTGTTAAACAAAAAGACTATATTACGAATGCTAAACCAAATGGTTATCGTTCATATCATATGATTTTAGATGTGGAACGAGCAGAAAAAGATATTGAAGGCAATACTCCAGGCCACTATTTTGTCGAAGTGCAGCTTAGAACGATCGCGATGGATACTTGGGCAAGTTTAGAACATGAAATGAAATATAAGCACAAAATAAAGAATCCTGAAATGATTGGCAAAGAGTTAAAGCGAGTTGCAGATGAATTAGCTTCTTGTGATGTAAGTATGCAAACTTTGCGTCACTTGATTAGAGAGGAAGATTGACTTAATGAAAATTTTGCTGGCAGAAGATGAAGAACAATTATCTCGTGTTTTAGTAGCAGCAATGCAGAGCGTTAATTATGATGTAGATGCAGTTTTTAATGGTCGAGATGCAGTGGAGCTTGCTAAAAAGAATTCATACGATGTGATTATCTTAGATATCATGATGCCTATTATGGATGGGATCACTGCGCTGAAACAAATTCGCAAAAGTGGAGATAAGACCTATGTTTTAATGCTTACTGCAAAAGCAGAAATTGATGACCGAGTAACTGGTTTAGACAGTGGAGCAGATGACTACTTAACCAAACCCTTTTCATTAAAAGAACTTCTTGCACGTTTGCGTTCAAAAGAAAGACGCGATGATAAATATACTCCCAATGAAGTTGAAGTGGGGGATCTTGCCTTAAATGTTGCTGAACAGGAATTAGTAAGTCATAATTCAATTCGTCTGGGCAGTAAAGAAACGCAACTTTTAAATTACTTAATGCTTAATGAAGGTAAAGAGTTCTCAACTTCTGATTTATTAGCTCATGTCTGGAAAGATGATGAAGACGCTAATGAAGATATAGTTTGGATTTATATTTCTTACTTGAGACAAAAGCTGCAATCGATTCAAAGTACAGCTCAAATCGTTGGTGAAAAAGGTGGTAGTTTTTCCTTAATTAGGTAGGTGAGATTAATGATTCAAAAATTTCGCTGGAAGTTTATTGGAATGTCAATTGTTGCATTATTTTTAGTTCTAGTAATAACTTTAAGTGCCCTTTTAGGGGTTAGCTATACACAAAGTCATAGTGAGGTTGACCGCGTTTTAACAGTTTTGGTTAATAATCAGGGTCAATTGAATCCTAGAAATGCTAAGCCAGTTTTTGGTAATCAAAAGGATCCAATTAATAAAAATTTTTTATCTGGTGAATATAATCCCGAAGCGGTTTTTCAGTATCGCTATTTTACTGTAGCTAATACTCGCAATAATACTCCTCGTATTGTAAATGACGATAACGTGTATGATGTAGGTCGCTCGGAGATTCTTAAAACTAGTAAGCAAATTTTTAAAGATAAATCAACTAGCGGATCCATTGATATCGGTAATAATCAATATGCTTATCGAGTAGGTAAGAGTCAAGAAGGATATAAATTCATTGTTTATTTAAATGAATCATTGATATATCATCGTTTTTCTTTACTTGTTAGGGTATCAATTGTACTCGGAATCATTGCTTTGATTGTTTTTGCTCTGATTTTGATTTTGGTGTCAAAGAAAGCAATCGGCCCAATTATTACCACTTATCGTAAGCAGCGCGAATTTATCACTAACGCTGGACATGAATTAAAGACTCCTTTAGCAATTATTTCGGCTAATACTGAAATGGAAGAAATGCTGGGGAATAATTCAGAATGGAATAAAAGTACAAAAGAGCAGGTTGATCGCTTAACTAGATTGATTAATCGTTTAATTGCTTTAGCTAGGACTGGTGAAACTGGAGAAGTTGTTTTAAATAGGGTTAACTTTTCTGAAATAGTCAAAAAGAACGTTACAAGTTTTAAGTCCGTAATGCAGCAAAATGACTTGAAGTATAATGCGATGATTATGCCTGATTTGTATATTAAAGCTGAAAGTAATATCTTGAGTGAATTGATAAATATTTTGCTCGATAATGCACGTAAGTATTGTGATAAAGATGGAGAAGTTAGGGTAAGCCTTGTTAAAGGTAAGCTTGGGACAAATGCAATTTTAAAAGTTGCTAATACTTATAAAGAAGGTAAGAGAAAAGATTATTCTCATTTCTTTGAGAGATTCTATCGTGAAGATGAATCTCATAATTCAAAGAAGTCGGGATTTGGTATTGGTTTAGCAATGGCACAAGAGATTGTACAAACTTTCCATGGTAAGATTCACGTTAGTCATAAAGATGACATGATTGTTTTCACAGTAATTTTAAGATTAGCAAAATAAATTGTTTAAAAATTCAAAAATTTTATCAAATCTTGGTATTAGTAATACGTTCCAAAAGTTCACTAATTATTTTCCTGTAGGACAATAAGAGTTGCTGTTAATAAGGCATAGTTCCGAACAAACATGCCATTATCTATACATTTTTCAATTATAGTATCTAGATATTTTTTTATTTTAATTAAAATGTTTATTATGTTTCCAATAAAATATGACACAGGAAGTGTAACGGCTGCAAACATAACTAGAATACAGATAAATGCTCCGATGCCGTAAGTGCTTTGCAAGCCAAATGTAAATTGAAAGAAATTTTCAATTTTATCTTCAAATGTTCCAATAACAATAATTACAAAAAACCACTTTAATGCTTTCCAAGTAGATCTAACCGCATTCTTATTAGATTCTAGTTGATCAAATACTGTTTTATAAAGTCTTGGATTTGGGAGAGGAATAGTAGCTGGTAAAAGAAATTCATGTAATTTTTCTTTAGGAAAAGTTGAAAAAAATAATTTGTTTTTTCTCTTTAAATATACGGATAAAGCTACTGTAATTGAAAGAGAAAAAATTGTTAATGTTATCAAATTTTCATCCGGTTCGAAAGGTGTAAGTATTAGTAAGATTAGATCTATAGAGGTAAAAAATTCGATGAAGTAATGAATTTCTTGGTTTTTTCTTTTATATGTTTTGAAAGCTGGGGAATGGATATCAATAATTTTTTTGCATTGATTAATTGTTGAATTGGAAAATCGGTTAAATGTCATTTTTGTTCCTCTTTTTTCTTATAGTTGAATTAGAAGAAAAAGCTCTAGAATCTTCAACAATAAAGATTCTAAAGCTTTTTTGATATTTAGATTATTTTAGTTTCTAAAAATAAAACCAATACATAGTAGAACTTGAAGTTTCCATGTCATTTCATCCTCCTAATAGTTTGAAATTATATATATTTTATCACTTTTACCTACAGCTCATGAAAAATCAATTGAGTATTATCTAAATCAATTGTATAAGTCTCATCTTCAAGTGGACGCTTAGTCATCCCTTGATCGGTTGAATAAATAATCAAACCTAATCTTGCACCAGCTGGTAAGCGATAGAAGGTAGGTTGCAATTCAAATTCTAAGTCATAGAATTTACCAGGTTCAACTTTTTCTGCATGTTTCATATCAGCGTAGTTTTGGACGTTCATGTGCCCCTTAGTAATTAACTTAGCTTTTGTTTCTTTGTCAGGAACAAATTCTTTCATTACTTCAGTACCAAAACGGTAGCCTAATTCTTGAATTTGATCATTAAATGACTTAGGAATTGGGGTAAGCCGTTTTCTGGTTCCTAAATCAACTAAGGCAACAGAAATTTGTCCTTTAGGAAGAGAGCTAGCAACACTCATCTTAATCTTAGGGCGACCAACTACAGTTACTGGATGAATAAATTCATCAGTTACAAAACGTAATTGTTGGTTAAGCCATTTTTCTTCACCAGAGATAAAGTCATATTGCCATTTACTTTCGGAAATTTTAGCTTCTTTAAATACTTTACCTCCTTGGTCGGTGAATGAAACTTTATCATTATCTTCACCGCCATCTTTTAAGAGGTTACCTTTTTTATCAGGGAAGTAAATTTCTTTGCTTCCTAATTCATTATTCCAAGTTGGTTCTTCATGCCAGATATCTGGTTGCAAATTATCTTGGATCATAACATCTTCCCATTGCTTGTAAGCATTATTTTTAATGCCTAATAATTCATGACAGAACCATAAGTTCATTAAGTCAGAGAAGTCAATGGATAAAAGGTTGTTCATATTATAGTGAGGACCTTGGTGCAAGAATAGTTTATGAGCAATTGGTAGTTTAGAAACTTTTTGCCAAATCTTGTAAACATTCTTTGGCTTTACATTCCAGTCGTTTAAACCATGAACTGAGATCCAAGAACACTTGATATTGTCTGTATGGTGACGGTAATTTCTAGCTTCCCAGAAATCAGAATATTGACCAGTTTCACGGTCTGATTTTTCTAAAAGACGTTTTTGCATAACATCAAATTTAGGCTTGATCTTTAAATAGGCGCCTGCATCCCAAAGATTAGACTGGCAAGTTTCAGCAAGCATATCTAAGTCTTCACCTTGGCAAGCTTCTGGAGCAACTACTAGTCCATGTTCACGGTAGTAATCATACCAAGAAGAAATAGCAGCTTCTGAAACTACAGTCTTAAGTCCAGCTACCCCAGTAGTAGCAATTGCAATTTGAAGTGTTCCTAAGTATGAACGACCAGTCATTCCGATATTGCCGTTACACCAGGAAGCTTTGGTTTCGTGTTTTCTGGTACGGTCGGTATAAGCAACTCTGTCGCCATGAAGCCATTCAATGATTTCTTTAGCAGATTCAGTTTCTTCAGGAGCTCCCGTAATTCTTAGACCATCTGAACCACGGGTTCCGATTGCACCTGCATAAACGTTTGCAAATCCACGTGCAAGTAAGTATTCATTTAAAGAGTAAGCTGCTTTATGAACTGCTTCTTCGGTTGCTGCTTGATCTTCGCTAGCTGGCTTTTTGGCCTTAGCAGTTGGCATTGCTTCATATTTAGGGTAAGTACTCTTAGTAGCGTCTTCTAAGTTAACATCAACATTGTGGTTACGTTTTTCATTAGCAATAATGCCGCCAAAATAAGGATCAGCTGTGTAGAGTGCAGGAAACTTAAAGTTGTTTGATTGGTAGGGACGAAAGACGGTTACTTGAAGTAAATCAGGCTTACCATCTTCATCAGTATCAAGATCACTTTCAACGTAGACCACTTCACGAATAACCTTACTCATATCAAAAACTGGGAGTGACTTCCCATTAAAGTACATAAATTTATTATTACCGTAAAACTGGGTGAAGTAACCTTTACCAGCCATATTATCAATGAAAGTTTGGCCATTTTTAGCTCGAGTGTTAAGTAGGCGGTAGAAAACTTTAACTAATTCATTACGATCAATTTCTTCTTGATCAGTATAAGGAAGGGCATTAGCCTTCATTCGTGCTAGTGGATCATTTAAATCATAATCGTAGCCAACATGATAGCCGAGTAATTGCAAGCCAACATTATAAAATTGGTTACGTGAAATTGAATTAGGATTTTCAACTAAAAATTCTTTTAAATTTTTATGATCACTAACTGCAAATTCTGCTAATTTAGCTTCTTTTGCACCATAAGTTTTGGCTTCGGCAATGGAGTTTTCAACTAGCGTTGCTAAAAGGCCAGAAAAACTATTTTCTTTCCAATCATTAGGTAAGAAGTTAATAGATTCTAATTCTTTAACCATTTGGTCAAAATCGGTTTTTAAATAGCCGTATTGATTATATTTCATATATATAAGAACACTCCTTTTTTCTGTTTCTCTTAATTTTTATTTTACTAGTTTTAATTGCATAAAAGAAGAATTAAACAATATTTTAAAATATATTGAATCACCTAAATTGTTTTTAATTTAATCCAAAAACTGGTAAGTAAGATTTTAATTTCTTATAATAAATAGTTGAGAAGTTAAAAAATTGGAGGTCATAATATGGCAGAAGTTAAACGCTTTTATGAAACTTTTCATCCTGATCACTATGATATCTATTTGGATATTAGTCGCGAAAAAAAGAGATTTCACGGTAAGACTGTTGTAGTCGGAGATGCTCAAGAAGAATTAGTTAAATTAAATCAGAAGTACTTAAAGATCACATCTGTTAGAGTAGATCAAAAGAAAGTTGATTTTGACTATAACGATAAAGATGAAGTAGTTAATATTAAAGCTGGAAAAGTTGGCAAAATGAAGATTGAAGTTGACTTTGAAGGTAAATTAACTGATACAATGATGGGCATTTATCCTTCTTATTACGAAGTTGATGGTGAAAAGAAGCAATTAGTAGGTACCCAATTTGAAACTACTTTTGCTCGTCAAGCATTCCCATGTGTTGACGAACCAGAAGCTAAGGCTACTTTTGCATTAGCAATTAAGTTTGATGAAAAGCCTGGCGAAACAATTATTTCTAATCAACCAGAAGAAAAATTTAAAGACGGTGTTCACTACTTTAAACCAACTGTACGTATGTCTAGCTACTTAGTTGCCTTTGTCTTTGGTGATATGCAAAGAAAACTTACTAAGACTAAGTCTGGCGTTGAAATTGGTGTTTTTGCTACAAGAGCACACCAAGCAAAAGAATTAGATTTCGCTCTAGATATTGCTAAGCGTTCAATTGAATTCTATGAAGATTACTATGAAACACCATATCCATTAGAGCATTCATACCAAGTAGCTCTTCCAGACTTTTCAGCTGGTGCGATGGAAAACTGGGGTTGTGTAACTTATCGTGAAGCATACTTATTGCTTGATCCAGATAACACCTCATTAGAAATGAAACAATTAGTAGCTACAGTTATTGCTCACGAATTAGCTCACCAATGGTTCGGTGATTTAGTAACTATGAAGTGGTGGGATAACTTATGGCTTAATGAAAGTTTTGCTAATATGATGGAGTATGTAGCAATAGACGCTTTAGAACCAAATTGGAAGATCTGGGAAATGTTCCAAACTTCTGAAGTTCCGGCTGCTCTTCAAAGAGATGCTACTGATGGTGTTCAATCAGTTCACGTTATGGTTAACGATCCTGCTGAAATCGATGCCTTGTTTGACTCGGCTATTGTTTATGCAAAGGGCTCAAGAATGTTAGTCATGGTACGTGCTTTATTAGGTGATAAGGCTCTTCGTGAAGGACTAAAGAACTACTTTGCAGCTCATAAATATGGCAATGCAACAGGTGACGATTTATGGAAGGCACTTGGTGAAGCAAGCGGCTTAGATATTGGTGCAATTATGCATTCTTGGCTTGAACAACCAGGTTACCCAGTAGTAAACGCAAAAGTTGAAGATGGTAAGTTAGTTTTAACTCAAAAACAATTCTTTATCGGTGAAGGTAAGGAAGTGGGACGTAAGTGGCAAATTCCTTTGAATTCTAACTATGCTGCTGTCCCTAAGATCATGAAGGATGAAAAATTAGTTGTTGGTGACTACAATGATTTACTTGCTAATAATGGGGTTCCATTCCGTTTAAATGTAGGTAATAATTCAGACTTCATTGTTAAGTATGATCAAACATTGCTTGATGATATCCTAAGTCATATCGATGAATTAGATGCAGTTGATAAATTACAATTATTGCAAGACTTCAGATTGTTAGCAGAAGGTGGTCAAATGTCTTATGCAGATATTGTTCCCCTTCTTCCTAAGTTTGCAGATTCTACTTCACCAATTGTTAATAATGCTTTATACAGAATTATGTCTACTTTACGTAATTTTGTAACCCCAGGTTCAGATGAAGAAAAGCAATTAAAGAAGCTTTATAATTTACTTTCTGAAAAACAAGTTAAGCGTTTAGGGTTGCTTCCAAAAGCTGGTGAATCTAATGATGACAATCTAACTAGACCATATGTTGTGGCAGCTTCGCTATATGCAAATAACGATGATACAATTGATGGCTTGCATGCGATTTATTCAGAAAATTCTGATAATTTAGAAAATATTTCGGCTGATATTAGAAGTTCAGTTTTAGTTAATGAAGTTAAGAACTTTGGCAATATGACTTTGTTTGATAAATTACTTAAGAAATATCAAGAAACTTCAGATGCAAGTTTGAAACAAGATCTTTGTGCTGGTATTACTTCAACTAAAATGCCTGAAATTGTTGATGCAATTGTCGATGATTTTGAGGATGCTCAAATTGTTAAGCCACAAGATTTACGTGCATGGTACCGTAATGTTTTAGCTAACCCATTTGGTCAAGAACAAGCTTGGAATTGGATTAGATTAGAGTGGCCATGGCTTGAAGCAACTGTTGGTGGCGATATGGAATTTGCAACATTTATCACTGTTACTGCAAATGTGTTCCATACTGAAGAAAGATTGGATCAATTCAAAGACTTCTTTGAACCAAAGATTAATACTCCAGGCTTAACTCGTGAAATTAAGATGGATACTAAGGTCATTGAAACTAAAGTGAACTTAGTTAAGAAAGAACAAGCAGCAGTTAATGAGGCAATTGCTAAGGCTGTTGATTAAAAATAAAAATTAAATCTACAAAAAGATGCGCTTTCAGTTTTGAAAGCGCATTTTTGATATAATTTAAATGATAGAGGTGACATGATTTGGTAAAAACAATATTTTTTGATGTGGACGGGACGTTAGTTTCTCATAAAACTGATAGCGTTCCAGAAAGTACTAGGAAGGCACTTAAACTTTTACATGAAAATGGCTATAAATTAGTGCTAGCTACAGGCCGTGATATGAGTCAATTGAAAAAATTACCAGTCAAAGATTTGAAATTTGACGGTTATTTGACGATGAATGGTCAACTTTGTTTAGATGGAGATGGAAAAGAAATTTTTGGTAATCCAATTGATGAAGTAGATACTGAAAAGATGATTGAATTAATTAAAGAAAAAAGGGTCCCTATTACTACTATTGGTAAAGAAGGACCATACATTAATTTTGTAACTGATCAAGTCATTGCTGCTCAAAAGGCAGTTTCTAGTAAAGTTGCGCCAATTGGCAAATATCATGGTGAAGAAGTCTATCAGTTTATTGCATACGGAGATCGCAATGAATTAAAGACTTTGGTTGATGAATTGCCTAATTGTAAATTAAGTTGGTGGAATGAATATGCAGTAGATATCATTTCAAAAAATGGTGGTAAGTTGGCTGGTATTAAAAAGTATCTTGAGCTACAGAATCAAACTTTAGATGATGCAATGGCGTTCGGTGATGGTGAAAATGATTTAGAGATGCTTAAAGCTGTTAAAGTTGGAGTTGCTATGAGTAATGGAGAAGAGCACGTTAAGCAAATCGCAGACTATGTAACTACTGATATTAATAAAGATGGAATATACAATGCCAGTATGCATTATAAGTTGATATAAATAGTAATAAGATATTTTTCGAAAAAATAAAAATTTTTTCGAAAAATAATTGACATCTACCTTCCTTTTCCCTATACTAGAATATGTTCTGTTAAGGAATTGGTTTGGTAGCTCAGCTGGATAGAGCAACGGTCTTCTAAACCGTGGGTCGTGAGTTCGAATCTCACCCAAATCACTGATATGGCGCTCCGCATGGAGCGTCTTTTTTTGTGCCTTTTTTTATTTGACCCCCAAATGACCCCCGAGCATATTTTTTTCTTATCACTTTTAAGTTTATTTGAATAAACTATAATTTTAATATTTATTCATTTTTTGATATAGACCAATTACAAATAAAACTTCTTGACCAATTTGAATTATAGGGTTATTATTACTAACATAACAACGAATTAAAGATAGTCCATTTATTTTAAATGAACTATACCAAAGGAGAAAAACTTATGTGTGGAATTGTCGGTGTGGTTGGAAAACCTGCTAGAGATATTATTTTAAATGGCTTAACTAACCTAGAATATCGTGGTTATGATTCAGCAGGTATATATTTAAATGACTTAAATGGAAATGAATATTTAACCAAGGCAGTTGGTAGAATTTCTAATTTAAAAGAAAAATTAACTCCAGATGAGCAGGGCTTAGTTGGAATTGGTCATACTCGTTGGGCTACTCATGGAAAACCAACTGTAGATAATGCCCACCCTCATTTTGATGAAAGCGAACGTTTTTATTTAGTTCATAATGGCGTGATTGAAAACTATGCTGAATTAAAAGAGAAGTACCTACAAGATGTTAAATTTCGCTCAAATACTGATACTGAAGTAGTTGTTCAATTAATTGGTAAAATTGCTCGTGAAAAAAATTTAGACGGCTTTTCCGCATTTAAGGAAGCTTTAAAGCTTGTTAAAGGTTCCTATGCTTTCCTCTTAGTTGATAATACTGAACCGGACCATGTTTTTATTGCTAAAAATAAATCACCAATGATGTTAGGTCTTGGCGATGGCTTTAACATCATTGCTTCTGACGCAATTTCTGTTTTAGACCAAACTAAGACTTTTGTCGATTTACAAGATGGTGATGTTGGTGATATTACCAAAGATTCTTATACTATTGAAACTGTTGACGGCGAAAAAGTTGAACGTAAGCCTCACGTATTGAATATTGATCCTAATGCTGCTTCAAAGGGAACATATGAATTTTACATGCTTAAGGAAATTGATGAACAACCAAGTGTAATGCGTAAAATTTCTCAAACTTATTTTGATGAAAATGGAGCTGTAAAAGTTGATCCGCAAATTATTAATTCTATTTCAAAAGCAGATCGTATTTATATTTATGCAGCTGGAACTAGTTATCATGCTGGTTTAGTAGGTAAAACATTATTAGAGCATTACACTGGCATTCCAACTGAGGTGGGTCTAGCTTCTGAAGCGGGCTATCATTTCCCAATGATGAGTAAAAATCCATTCTTTATCTTTTTAACTCAATCAGGAGAAACTGCTGATTCTCGGGTTGTTTTAAAAGAAGTGAATAAACGCAATATTCCAAGTCTAACAATTACTAATGTAGAGGGTTCTACTTTATCTAGAGAAGCCGATTACACAATGTTATTGGAAGCTGGTCCTGAAATTGCTGTCGCTTCTACTAAGGCTTATACTGCTCAAATTGCTGTACAAGCTGTATTAGCTAAAGCACTAGGGGAAGCTCTTAATAAAGAAGAAGCTAAAAACTGGAATTTGAAGCATGATTTGGCAATTGCAGCTGAAGGAATGCAACAACTTGTTGATAGCAAAGAGAAATTAAAAGAAATTGCAGATAAGTACTTAATTAATTCTCGTAATGCATTTTATATTGGACGTGGAATTGATTATGCAGTTGCACTTGAAGGTGCATTAAAACTTAAAGAAGTTTCTTACATTCAAACTGAAGGTTTTGCAGCAGCAGAATTAAAACATGGTACTATTTCACTTATTGAAAAGGGAACCCCAGTGATTGCTTTAATCAACGATCCTGCAACCGCTGATTTAACTCGTGGGAATATTCAAGAGGTTGTTTCTCGTGGAGCTAATATTATTACGATTGTTGGTAAAGATTTTGCTAGAGAAAGTGATGATGTAGTTTTACCAGAAATTAACTACTACATGTCAGCCTTATTAACGGTTGTACCTGCCCAACTTCTTGCTTACTATGCATCTAAGGATAAAGGTTTAGATGTAGATAAGCCTCGTAACTTAGCTAAGAGTGTTACGGTTGAATAAAATTTTAAATAAATAATGAAAATAGCGGATCAGTATATTTAATAGTACTGTTTCGCTATTTTTTCGATTTAAGTATTTTTTGATGAAAATAAATACTTTTGATTTAAAATAAGAGTAGGTTAAAGATTAACGAGGAAAATCATGTTATCAAAAATATCAATTTTACTTACGAACCATCAACTTACTTTAAAAGATATTTCTCAAAAAAATGATTTAAGAGAACAAGACTTAAAAAATGCATTTCATGAAAATCCTAATAATTGGTCAAGTTCAGTTTTATCTGCCTTATCATCTTCTTTAAACATGCGTCCAGGAGATTTGTTAGAATTACTTGATCCAGTTTATTCTTTGAAAATTAATGATTCTAATCAAATGATTCAAGGAATTTATATTGAGGATCCAGAAATTTACGAACAAGTTAGATTTGTTATCGAAAGTGAACACTTAGAAGGCTGGCAGCCAGATGAAGAGGATGTTTTAAGATTACTCGATGAGGCGATTAATCCTTCTAGTGAACTTCAAACTGAAATTAATCAGATTTGGGGTGAGGAAGATGAATGAAGAAGTGAGAGATACAGAATGGTATCGCAAGAAATTTTTGTATCCAAACGGAACGCTAAAAAATAAGCTTAATATTACTGATCCGACTGAATTAGCCCAAAGAGAGTATAGAGGGTCTGCTGTTCGTGCTCTTGCTTTTTTGAGAAAAAATAAAAAGATTACTAGTGTTGAAGATCTGAAGAAAATTCATAAAATTATGTTTGGTTGGTTATATAGTTGGGCTGGTCAAATTAGAGATTATGAGTTAACAAAAGGTGAGACTGAATTTTTAGAATATTCCCGCATAAAATTTGGAATTGAAGAGATAGATGAAAAAATGAAACAATTGGCTAGCAAAAAGGAACTTGAAAATACTGACTATGCTTTTTTACTTGATAGGTTGAACTATTTGCATCCCTTTAGAGAGGGAAATGGTAGAAGCAGTAAACTTTTCTTGCAGGCTTTTGCTGCAAACCATGGGCAAGTTATTGATTATCCTAGATCTAATAAAGATTTGATTACTGCCCAAAATAATGCTGATATTAATCAAATTGCCGATTTAATCAAGGTTAGTTCTAAAGCAAATAAGTCTTCTAAATAATAGATTGATCTTTCAACGTCTTAAAATACGATTTAACAAATAGCAATAATTGAACTAAGATATAAATAACTGATCGAAACTTCTCCTCCTAATAAGTGTAACAATTTATTTTTCTTCATTAGATCATGTTGAGCTACAATCAGAAATGGTTGTAGCTTTTTATTTATGAAGCAAAAGTATTAGAATTAGGTTATCGAGTTAATAAAGAAGGTAGAAAGACATGGAAGTGGAAGAAGCAATTTTAACGAGGCATGCAGTTCGTCTTTTTAATCCAAACGACAAAATTTCTAAAAAAAGCTTAGAAAAAATAGTTGAATTAGCGCAGCACGCCCCTTCTTGGGTAGATTCACAACCTTGGAAGGTTTATATTGCTACGGGTAGTACATTAGAAGCAATTAAAAAGCGTCATACCGAAAATGTTAAAAATGGTGTAAAATCAGCTCCTGATTGGCCAACTACTCATCGAGATGATTGGGCAAAGTTTCCAAGAGAAAATATGTTAAAGCATAATGAGGCTACTGCTGAATTTTGGAAAAATCCTGAATTAACTGGTATTACACGCTCAGAATTGCAAACTAGACTCTATGATGCCCCTGCGATTTGTTATCTAACTATTCCTAAAGATTCAAACCAATGGTCAGATTATGATCTAGGTGCTTTTGGACAGACCTTAATGTTAGCTGCTAGAGGAATGGGAATAGATTCGATGCCAGCTTATGAAATAGTAAAATTCCCAGAATCTGTAAAAGAAATTATGAATATTCCAGATTCGGAATGGCTAGGAATGGGAATTGCTTTAGGATATGCAGATATGGCAACTAGAGTAAACGAATATCGTGCTCCTCGTGTAGAATTAGATAAGATGCTAAAAATTAAAGATTAGTAAATGAAAAGTTATCTTGAGGGTATTATCTTTTTAAATTGCTTTTAGAAAGATAATTATTAAATAATATCAACTTAAAAAAGCTCTTCTGAAGAGCATTAGGTAAAACAAAAAGGACGTCTTTATAAAACGTCCTTTTTTACTATAAAAAATATTTTCTAATGAAGAACAGCAGCTTTCCTTGCTTGCATTCTTTCTCTCATTTGTTTTTGTAATTTTTGCATATCTTTGGTTGAAATGACCTTCCAATTTGAAGGAATTGCAAAAATATATTTTCGTTGTTTTAATTCGTTATTATGTCCAAAGACACTAAACATGATTTTACTAAAATTATCGCTATAAACATAGCGCGTTGTTTTGATTTGAAGCGTAGGCTTTTTACTATGATTGATTTTTGTTGAAACTTTATCTAATTTTATAGCTTTAAGCTTTTTTTGACTATCATTAGTCTTATATAAATATATCTTTTCTGTTCCATTACCTAAAGGTCGGTAAAGAAGAAGGGGAAGATTAGGAGTAGCGCTTGAAACTAAACTTTGGTTAACTGTCTGTGTTTCGGTTTTCATTCCCCAGTGATTATAATCATGTGCAACAATTCCTAGTATGCAAAGAGAGGTAACTATTAATGAAATCCATGCAGCAAAAGTATGTCCTTTGCCAGGGATGACGTTAAAGTAAATAAATAGAAGCGCTGCTAGAATTAAAACTATGATTATCATTTATCCATTCACCTCTTCTTGATTTTCACGTGCACGATTACCTTTCTTTAAAAAGAAAGCAAGTACTAAAGCAATTAAAGCAAAAACAATACTCATCGCAAATGAAGCATGGAAACCATCTAATGTAGCACTAATTGCTTTTTCCTTGTATTGGAGTGGTAAAGTATGAAGTAAGGTTTTGCTTGGCATGTTGTTTGTAGTAGTTGTTGTTAAGATTGATACTAAAATAGCTGTACCAATTGAACTTAATACTTGTCTGAAAGTATTGTTCACTGCAGTTCCGTGTGAAATCTTATCAAGAGGTAATGAATTCATTCCAGAAGTTGTAACATTCATCATTACTAAAGCTACACCTACCATCCGAATAGCATAAAGAATGATAATCATTGTATAGGAACTTTGTTCCGTTAAAAATACAAATGGAATTGTACCTAAAGTTAATAGAGTCATTCCCGTAATTGCCATTTTGCGTGCTCCATATTTATCAAATAAACGACCAGTAATTGGTGACATGATTCCAATCATTAAGGCACCAGGAAGAAGTATTAATCCTGAGTGAAAGCCAGATTCACCACGTAAATTCTGAATATATAATGGAAGAACCATTTCAATACCGACCATTGCTAAGTTAGTAATACCGCTTAAAGCGGCTGCTAAAGAAAATTCAAAATGTTTGAACACAGTGATATCTAAAAAAGGATCTTTCATTTTTAATTGACGTATACCAAAAAGAATAACGAAAACAATGCCTACACCAATAAAACTTAAAATTTCTGGATTAGTCCAGCCTTTATTTCCTGCTTCTGAAAAACCATAAAGTAAACTACCAAAGCCAACAGTGGAAGATGTTACTGACCAAATATCAATCTTTTCTTTTTTAGTTGGAAGTACATCCTTAATTAAAAAGAAAGCAAAGATAATAACAACGCCTGCAATTGGAGCGATAATACTAAATAAATAGTGCCAGGAAAGATTATCAACAATCCATCCAGACAAAGTTGGACCGATAGCAGGGGCAAGACCAATGACAATTCCAACTGTTCCCATGGCAGCCCCACGCTTATTAGCGGGAAAAATAGATAACATAATTGTTTGAAGGAGTGGCATCGTGACCCCTACGCCAAGGCCTTGAATAATTCTCCCAGTAAGTAGAGTTCCAAAATTTGGTGCAATAGCTGCTATAACTGTTCCAATAAAGAAAACGGACATTGCTGTCAAATACATTTTTCTTGAGCCAAAACGATTAATCAACCAGGCTGAGATTGGAATCATCACACCGTTAACTAGCAAAAAGGCAGTTGAAAGCCATTCAGCAGTTGCGGTACTGATATGAAAGGAACGCATAATTGAAGGTAGTGCTGTAGAGAGTAAAGTCCCGTTTAAGACCGTGCAAAAAGAGCCAATAATTAAAACTAAAACCAATAAATTTCGGTTATAGGTTTTACCATGAATATCGGTTGGTTGTTTATCCATTTAAAAATTCCTTTCCATATGTTAAAAAATCTTACAAACTATAAAAACTATATTCTTAAATAAAATACTTGTCAAATAATTTCACATAGAAGTAACAAAATGTTACGTATGTGTTGTCAAAATTAACATAAGCTATTAAACTATAATAAGATTACGAGGTAGGGATTGAACAATGGAATCAAAAAAGATATTGCATAATGTTTTTCAAAATGTTGAGGTGGGAATTGGCGAAGTCAGTAAAGTAGTTGGGGTTTCGCAAAGACAATTAAGGTATTGGGAAGAAAAAGGCTATATTAAACCAGTTGCCGATGATAAAAGTGGAGTACGAAGATATAATTTATCGACTTTATACTTAATTGTTTTTATTAAAGAACAACTTGATAAAGGTTTTACTCTAGCTGCTGCTTTTGAACGATCAAGAGATGTCAGAGTCAAAAGTAAGATTGCTAGGAAATTTTTTGAGCATTCCTTTAATGATGTGAAAATTACTAATTCTGATAAAGCGTACGGTGAGATCGATTTAGGGGATTTTCAAACTCAAGACGGTAAAATGTATCATTTCAAGGGTGTTGTTGATGAACGTGGTCGTTATGTAAAAATTGATGAATAAAAAAAGGAAGCGTCAGATGAGTGAAGCTTCCTTTTTTAGGACAAGTCGATATTGTTTTTATTTTTATAAGTACATTAATGATATTTATTTACTAAAACCTGCTTCATACCAAACATTTACAGACGGCTTTAATGACCAACCAGTTACTTTACTATTAACCGCTGTCACTGAGTAAGCACCGCTAGTTGGAATTACATAAGCTTTGTTATACATCCATCTTTGCCATTCATGGAATTTTTGAACACGGTATTGTTTATTAAAAGATTTTGCCGAGTCAATTTCATCTAACAACTTAGTATTAGTAGGAGAAACAAAACGTGCAAAATTATACGGCATTTTTTCACCATAGAAGACGCTTGGAGAAGGATCACCCGAAGCCTCCCAGCTACCTTCAAGCACATCAATCTTGGGGTCGCTTGATTTAACAGCAGCTACCCAGCGATTGAACTCCATCGGACGACCTCCAAGAAACTTAACATTTAAACCAGCTTTTTTCCATTGTTGAATATAATTACGCCAGATAGCTTCACTGTTTTCACCAGATCCGCGAACAGCTAAGTTAATTACTAATGGTTTGCCATTTGGTTGACTCCGGTAAAGTGCACCAGGTGCTTTTTTATAGCCAGCCTTGTCTAGTAATTTATTTGCTTTATCTAAATTATATGAGTAAGCTGGAATATTTTTATCATAATAAGGAGTAAATTGTGAAGGGATTAGGGAGTTGATTTTGAAATCTAATCCATGGTAGAAACGTTTATTGATGACATCAACATTCATGGCATATGCCATTGCTTTTCTTAAAGCGGGATTATTCATTTTAGCATGAGGATTTTCTACGTTTTTACCTAGTTTTGCATCCCATTTGCCAACTTTGAAGGCTAAGTAGTCATAATTAGAAGTCTTTTTACCAATGAAGTTAACGTCTTTAGTATTTTTTACTTGTTCCCATTGAGAACTTAAGACACCTGCAACATCGAATTTTCTGCTTTTAATTGCTTGTGAAACATTAGAATTAGTAATGTTTGACATATAGATATGGTCAAAATTTGGTTCTCCGCGCCAGTAATACGGATTTCTTGACCAACTAGTTGATTGTCCTTGAACGGTTTTGTCCATTTTATAAGGACCAAAGTATAGGGGATGTTTTCTAATTTGGTCGCTAGAAACTAGTTTTTCGAACGGAACATGCTTTAAGTAATGATAAGGAGCAGCATGTTCCCAGTAAAAACCATTAGCTGAATTCATCATTGCTGGTTTTAATTCTTTAAAATGAAGTATTAAGACCTTCCCGCTAGGACCATCTGGCATTTCGATTCCTGAAATGTTTTTGGCTTTCCCTGAATGGTAGTCTGCCATTCCCTTAATATTTTCAAGAGAAGAAGTATATTGAGTTGTTTGGACTTTAGGATTAGCTAAAATTTCGTAAGCATATTCTAAATCTTTAGCAACTACTGGCTTTCCATCTGACCAGCGGACTTTCTTTTTAACTCTGATTTCAGCAGTGTTGTTACTATGGTTCAGCTTTAAGCTTGCCGCTCCCTTATTAGTGATTTGATAATGATCGTTAATATCAAACAATGGTTCATCACCAGGAGCAGCTGCTTCAGAATCAGGACTAGTATCTGCAATTTCAGCAGAGAAAATTCCAGTAAACGGTGATTCGTTTTCTAAGGCATAGGTTAAGGTTCCTCCCTTTTTAATCGGCTTATGAGGAACAGTCTGTGAAAACTTAATGGTCTGATTGCTCGAATCATTTTTCTTAGCACCACAAGCAGTTGATAAAATTGTAAAAGAGCTTGCGATAGCTACATACAGCAGTTTGGATTTTGACACTTTCATATAAAATTCTCCTTTCGTCAAAAATCCAATAACAGCATGATTAAGAAAACAAAAAGACGCCCCATTAGATCACTTGATCCAATAGGGCGTCTTGTCGCTGTACCACCTATTTTTACTAGAAAACTAGTCTTTAAATAACGTACGGTTCAATACAAAAGAACGATACGCCGTCGCTATAAAGGGCTGTCCCTTAAACTACTCTAAATCGTAGTTTACGCTCAAAGGTGATTTTCATTAAGAGCCTACCTATTTCTTCACACCAACCAGAAATTCTCTGAAGGGACGTTTCTTAATTACTTTTCCTTATCAAAGCTGTTTGATAATAATGTTTGTGTTCATAATAATACGCCGATTTGAAAATAAGTCAATAGCAAATTATATTTTTCTTATTTTTAATATAAATAATATTTTATGATTGCCTGATAAATTACAATTTAGTAAATGCAAAAAAATTAAGAAAAGATTTATAAATATATATTAGTTTTGCAAAAAAAGTTGTTATTTATAATAATGCTGTATGTAAAGAAAAAAAGAGTGTATATAAAATTTGTTTGCTGTAATTTATTAAAATAACGTTATTTAATTTGATGGAAATATTATGAAAATGTAAGCAAAAAAGAAGATTTTTTTATTAAATAGGCTTATACTTATGAATGATTAGTAATAGAAAGGAACTATATACTATGAAAAAATTAGATACAAACAAATTAACTGACAAACAAGCAGATCTTTTTAAGAATAATTTAGTTTACATTGCTACTGTTGATGAAAACGGTAATCCACAAGTTGGTCCTAAAGGTTCAATGACTGTATTAGATCCAAGTCATATGCAATATCTTGAAAAAACAAAAGGCGCAGCTTTTGAAAATATTAAAAATGGTTCTAAAGTAGCATTAGTTGCAGCAGATGTTCCTTCTCATACTGCCGTACAAGTTTTGGCTACACCACACGTTCACGAAGATGACGAATATGCTAAGAAAATCGTTTCTGGAACTGATACTCCTAATGCATATGTAGTAGTATTAGATATTGACGAAATTTTTGAATAATTAAAAGTTATTCTGCCTGTAATTTGAATAAATTAAGAAAGACTGAGTATTGATAAAATACTTAGTCTTTTTTTCTGGATAACTTGCTTATTTTTAATATTAATGTAAAATTAAAAATAATTGAATGAAATTATATGATTAAAAGGAGAAAATAAAATGGGTGCTTTATCAGAACAAGAATTAACAGCTTTCTCTACAGATTTTAATAAAGACAATAAAAATAAAGTAGCATCTCGTGCTGCTCGTCAAAATGGATTATTTGAAGCTTCATTTAATGATGAGGTTTCAAAGCGTTTAAATCATACTTTTTCAACTGAGCTTGATATTGGTGGAGTAACTGATCAAAAGCATTCGGGTCGTTGCTGGGAATTCGCTAGTTTAAATGTTTTACGTCACCATTTTGGTAAGAAATATCATGTTAAAGATTTTACTTTTTCACAAGCATATAATTTTTTCTGGGATAAGATCGAAAGAGCAAATGCCTTTTATGATAGTATGATTCGTTTGGCAGATAAGCCAGTTGACAATCGTGAAGTAGAAACGTGGCTCAATTTTGCTGGTCAAGATGGCGGTTTGTGGCAAATGGCAATTAATTTAGTTAAAAAATATGGTGTTGTCCCATCATATGCAATGCCAGAAAATGCTACATCAAACAACACTACAGCTTTAATTGATTCTTTAGCACGTAAGGAAAGAAAAGATGCTTTAGTATTACGTAAGTTAGTCCAAGAAGGTAAACTTGAAGAAGCTGAAAAAGCTAAGAAAGAATTCTTAAATGAAGTTTATCGAATGGCGGCAGTAGCTTTAGGTGAGCCTCCAAAGAAATTTGATTTAGAATATCGTGATGATGACAAGAAATATCATTTAGAAAAAGATTTAACTCCACGTCAATTTGCAGAAAAATATTTAAAAGATTTTAATTGGGATGACTATGTTGTTCTATTAAATTCACCTAATTATGACTACAACAAGCGTTATCATCAAGATTTATACGATAATGTTGTTGGAGGCCAACCAATTACTGGTCTGAACGTACCAATTGAAGTTTTGGCAAGAGCAGCTGCAGCACAATTAAAAGATGGAAAAGCAGTTATTTTTGGAAATGACGTTTTAAAGCAAATGGAACGTAAAACTGGCTTTCTTGATACTGAATTATATAAGACTGATGACTTATATGGTGTAGATACACAAATGAGTAAGGCTGATCGTTTAGCTACTGGCGAAGGATCTGCTACTCATGATATGACTTTAGTTGGTGTTGATGAAGATAATGGCGAAATTCGTAAGTGGAAAGTAGAAAATTCTTGGGGCGATAAATATGGTCATAAGGGATTCTATGAAATGAGTCAAAAGTGGTTTGAGGAATATGTTTATGACGTAGTTGTTGATAAGAAATACTTGTCTGAAGACTTAGTTAAACTTTGGGAAGAGCCAGCTGTTGATTTGAAGCCTTGGGTGCATCTTGGATTGTAGAAATTAAGGAAGAGATCGAAAGATCTCTTTTTTTATATCAATATCTAACCTAAAAAATATCAATAATCAACTTGTATCAAAATTAAATACACCATACAATATCTTTTGTAAGCGCTAAACATTAGGAGAGAGGATAATAATGAAAAAGAATTATTTGAGCATCGATATTGGTGGAACAAATGTAAAATATGCAGAACTTGATAATGTAGGAAATATTATTGAATAAGGAAAGATAAAAATATCCCATAAAAAGATCAATTTTTGAAAAATATTGATCAAATTGTAGAAAAATATGTAAAAAATGTGTTAAGGACCTAGTCTTTTGTGCTCCAGAAAAAATTACGCATACTAAAATTCATTTTGGTGGTGCATTAACATTTCTTGATGGGATTAACTTTGCAGAAAGATACCAAAAATATGATATTCCAATTGCCGTAATCAATGATGGTAAAGCTAGTGTTTTAGCTGAGAACTGGCTTGGCAGTTTAAAGAATATGCAAAACTGTGCTTCTATTACCGTGGGAACTAGAGTTGGTGAGGCATAATTGTTAATTGACAACTTTTAAACGGAGCACATTTTCAAGCAGGTGAATTGAGTTATGTTGAATATGGTAAAACTAAAGATAAAAAGGAGCAGAAACAGGTTAATGTACGGAAAGCTTATATTATTAATCGACTACCATATATTACTCAGTATGTAAATAATCATTATCAAGAAGAACTCAATTTGGCTCTCATTGCAAATAAATGCAATATTTCAAAAGAATATTTAGCACGCTTTTTTAAGAAAGAAATGGAACTAACAGTCGAGACATATCTCAATAATGTTAGGGTTGAACATGCTTATCAAGAATTGAAAAAGCAGAAAAAGAACCTTACACAAGTTGCAATTGATAACGGCTTTTCTAGCATTAGAACTATGAATCGTGCTTTTGAGAAGTTATAGGGCAAAAGTGCATCTAAAATAAAGAAAGAATTAATAAAATAGGTCAATTTGCGCCAATAATTGGTTAAGATTGACCTATTTTTTAGACTCATTTTTAATTATTATGAAAGCGAATTCAATGAAAGAGGAAAATATTATGAAAGAGCAAGAGATTCTAAATGCAGTTAAAGAAATGCGTATTAGCTGGAAGGAGAATGATGATAAGAGAGATAGCGGGTTGCCACACGATATTCCTGAAGTAACACGTATAGATGATCTTCAATATGGTCAAGATTCCCAATGGAATTTATTAGACTTATATTTACCTAAGAATGTTAAAGGTAAGATTCCAGTTATTATTAATATTCACGGTGGTGGCTGGGTTTATGGAACAAAAGAAACCTATCAATTTTATGGCCTAGGAATGGCTAAACGTGGATTTGCATTTGTTAATCCAAACTATAAATTAGGTCCAGAAGTAAAATTTCCTAAGGAACTTGATCAAGTAGATGAATATATTCACTGGGTAGCCACTCATGCTGATGAATATAATCTTGATAAAAACAATGTTTTCTTAATTGGAGACTCAGCTGGTGGTCAAATGGCTGAACAATATACAGCTATTTTAACTAATCCAGAATACCGTGAAAAATTTGGCTATACACTAACAGATTTAAAATTTAGAGCAGTTGCTTTGAATTCTCCAGCTACTTTTATTAAAGATCCAGGCATGATTGGAGACGGTACTTTAGCATATTTTGACCCAGAAGTAATGAAGAGTGCAAAGAATCAAGATTTAATTGATGTTGAAAAGTACATTACTGAAGACTTTCTACCAACCTTTATTTCGACTGCTAATGAAGATTTCATTCATGATTGTGCTGCTAGATTAGATGGATTTTTAAGAGCTAAGGGAATTGAAGTCATTCAAAAGTCTTGGGGCGATGAAAAGCATCCTGAGCCACATGTTTTCTTAATTAATCAAAAAGATGAATTGGCAAAAGAAGCCAATGACGAAGAAGCTGAATTCTTTAGAAAGCATCTTGTCAAAGATTAGCAGAAATGAAGTGGGAGGAAAATAAAATGAAAGAAAAGCATCCGCTTTGCCATTAATGTATCATGCCTTTCCAGGAGTAGAAATGCTGTCGACGATTTCAAATATTGGAATTGTAAGTGGTTTATTAATTAGTCCATTTTTAATTAAATTAATGGGTGAAAAGCCAACAATTATTACTGGTTTAATAATTACATTATTGGTTGGTACATTTCCAAAAGCGCTAGAGAAAATCTAGCGCTTTTTTTGCATGTTAAGTTATAATTAAGCCAAAACTGACTTTGTTTATGAGGCTGTTATGAAGAAAATTTTTCACTTAATATTGGGAATGGTAACAATATTAGTCGCTTTTATTGTCTTTATCTCACCTACTTTTGCTGATGTTAATTATGATATTACAAATGTTGACGTGATAGCACATATTAATCCTAATGGATCACTTTCAATGGAAAGAAGAATAACCTATAAATTTGATGATAGTGCACATGGAGTTTTTTATCGGCAAAATTTAGCAGATAATCAAGAATTAAAAAATCCGCAAGTTAGAATTTTAACTGGAAATAATTCAACTAATATTGTGCGAAGTGATAGTAATCAAAATAATACGTATGAATTAAGCCATAGTAATCATGGTTATCGATTTAAGGTTTGGCATAATGTAAATGGTGGTGGCAAATTTACTATTATTTATACTTATGAAATTACCAATGCAGTTATTAATTGGAAAGATACAGCGGAACTTAACTTTAAAATAATTGGTAATGGTTGGGATACTGATTTAGATAATGTAAGAGTAGGCATAGTTTTTCCTGGTCCAGTTAAAGATTTAAAAGCATGGGCGCATGGAGATTTATCAGGTCAGATTACTGTTAATCCAGCAAAAGGAAATATTATTTTAACTGGAACTAATGTTGCAGGAGATGAAGGAATTGAAGTACACACTATTTTTCCTACATCGGTAACTTATCAAAATAAAAATATCAAAAATGAGAAACATAAAAATTATGTTCAAAATCAAGAAGCAAATCTGGCCCGTAAGGCTAATGAAAAGCGGCATAGAACCAAAATATTAGGCTTAGGTGCTTTGATAATATCGGGATTGTTATCTCTACTAGCTATTATTAGAAGTCTAACTTTAAAAAAATCAGGTGTTAGGCCTCAAAAAGAAAAACAATTACCTAGAAACTATGATATTCCCGCTGTTTCACCAGTTATGGCAGCGATCTTAGACACTGATGATAAACCAAGTTCAAAAGCTTTAACTGCCTATTTAATGCAACTAGCTGTTAAGAAGCAAATAGAGATTGAACCATTTAAAGTAAGAAGAAAAACGTACTATGAGATTTCTTTAATTGATAAAGAATTAATAAATTCGACTCCGTTATTAAATTATTTATTTAATAATGTGGGTAATGGACAAGTTTTCACAACCTATGAGCTAAAGAAACATCATTCTTCGAAGCTAAATAAGCTTTTTACTAAATGGCAAAAAGAAAAAATGCAAGAAGCAAATAGTGCTGGCTTTTTTGATAAAAAACTCGAAAATAAAAAAGAGACCAATATTGCTTTAATGATTATCTTACTGATACTAAGTGGTGTTGGAATAATTGCAGCAATTTTTCTTAATCAAGAAGCAATTTCTTTTACGGCAACTTTGATTCTGTTTGCATTAGCGATTATCGTTACTATTTATAGTGGTAAAAAGTTGTCACCATACACTGCTAAAGGTGCAGAAACAACTAACCGAGTACGCGGCTTTAAGAAAATGCTTGATGAAATTGGCAACTTCAAGATGCGTGAGGTTGGAGAACTTGCTTTGTGGGAAGAAATAATGCCATATGCAGTGGCTTTAGGTGTATCCAAGAAAGTATTAAAACAGTTGAAGCTAGAATTTGCTGACGAAATAGATGATGCCAACATCTTGTTCTGGGGACCATTTTATAGTTCAGGAGAAGACGGATTTGCAAGTAATTTTAATTCAAGCTTTAATTCAGGAGCTAATCTTAATTCGTCAACTTCAGGTGGATCTGGTGGGTTCTCTGGTGGTTCATCAGGTGGCTTTGGCGGTGGAAGCGGCGGAGGAGCTTTTTAGTTTTTATGAGTAAGATGAAAATTAGAAAATACCAAGAATTCGATTTTAATGACTTATGTAGAATTCATGATCAGGCAAGGAGAATCGAAAAAAATGCCAGGAAATGAGTCATTTCATGTTGAAGTTGATTTATTGGTATATAAATAAAAAAGTTAAGAATAAAAGTTGGGGAAAAGTTGCGAAAGAGACAAGAATATATTTGGTGTTTAATTGAACTTCCAAGTGGAGAAAAAGAATGGTATTGCTTAAGTAAAGTACTTAGACATGCTCTTTTTATAGAAAAAAGAAACAATCAATTTTGGAAGCAGACAATGATTGGAAACTATCTCACAGTTGCGCGAAGTAAATATATTAATGGACATGCAAGACTAAGTGTTGGTCGTGTTGAGAAAATTAGAATTCGAAAAACAGGGGCTGACGACTGGCATTGGAGTCGAAATCAATTTGTGACTAGTGACCATTTGTATGATCTTAAGGATGCGTATAATTATCTGAAGCATGACTATCGTTGGTATAATCGTTTGGCGATTAGGGTAGCCTTAACCTACTGGCATAATAAATTGCTACAAATTAGATTGAATTCAAAACGCTATACTATTAAAAAGAAGCGGATAAGATTAGAAAGAAAGGCAAAATGAACGAAAAACTTTTGATCAGCCAAGATCTTTCTTGCGTGGGGCAAGTTTCGTTAAGCGTTGCTTTGCCAATTTTAGGTGCTTGTGGTTATCAACCAGATGTATTGCCAACAACAATTTTATCTACGCATACTGGTGGGTTTGGTAATAATACATTTTTAAACTTAAATAGGGAAATAGAAAAAATCATTACTCACTGGCAAGAAGAAAATATTACTTTTGAAAATTTGTATCTTGGTTATTTGGGAAAAGAAGCAATCGATTTTTGGGTTGAACATATCTCTAAATTTAAAAAAAGTAAGTTGATTTTACTTGACCCAGCAATGGCAGACTCGGGTAAATTGTATAGTGGTTTAGATCAGCAATATGTATCAAAAATGCGTTTGCTTGCAAAAAAAGCTACGATTTTAACACCTAATTTGACTGAAGCATGTTTATTGTTAAAGAAAGAGTATAGAGATTTTTCAATTGAAGAGATAAATGATATTGCTTTAAATTTAAAAGAAAGATTTGAATTAGATAGTGCTATAATTACAGGTATCCCAACAGGTAAAAAAGTTGCAATAGTTGGGGTAAGTGATAGGCTCAACTTTATATTAGAAAACAAAAAAATTGCTCGTTCCTTTTTTGGAACTGGAGATATGTTTGCAAGCAGCTTGTTAGCTGTAGTTTTAGCTGGATATAATTTAAAAGAAAGTTCGCAGATAGCAGCTGATTTTATTAAGTTATCTATTAAGGTGACAGATGTAAATCAAGATAAACGTTTAGGTCCCAATTATGCAGGAGCCTTAGCTTGGCTTATGAAAAAAGTAACAGAAGGGAAAAGATAGGAATGCGAACAAAGGAAAACTCACTGGTTTCAATTATTATGACGGGTTTATTTGCAGCAATAATCTATTTAGGAGTATGGATTTTAAGAATTCCTGTACCAGCTTTAGTTGGGAGACCATTTATCCACTTTGGTAATACGTTAACTGCAGTGGCTATTTTATATTTAGGTTACCGAAATGGTATGCTAGCTGGAATTATTGGCCTGGGTGGATTTGATTTGCTTAATGGTTATGCTGCCACATCTTGGTTAACTATGTTAGAAGTAGTTGTTGTAGCGAGCGTCTTAACGGCTGTATATAAAGGGATGCATTATAAAGACAGCAAGAAAAATATTATTATTTTGGGAATTATTGCTGGAATTACGAAAATTTTTACTACCTATTGTGTTTCAATTGTAGAGGCTTTAATGGTAGGAACTAGCTTAAATGTGGCTTTGGTGAGCTCTTTTGTTAGTTTGCCAGCAACAGTCATAAATTCGATTTCGACAGCAATTTGTACCCCGATCTTATACTTTGCAGTCCGTGATGGCGCAAGAAGAATTTTAAGAAGAACTGCTTAATTAAAATAGATTTGTTATAATTTTGATTAAAGATAAAAAGGAGGAATTTTAAGTGCCATTTGTACATGTAGAACTAATTAAGGGTAGAAGCGATGAGCAACTTACTCAAATGATGAAAGATATCACTGAAGCTGTTCATAAGAATACTGGTGCTCCAAAAGAACATATTCATGTAATTATTAATGAACTTGATAAACATACTTATGGTCAAGGCGGCGAATGGAGAGCTTAAAGATGAAAAAGTTTTCTATTAATCGCTTAATAAAGCTGGGACTAAGTTTTAGCACAGTCTGGTTTGTTTATTTTTTATTTTTTAGCTTTAAAAGTCTAAATGATTTTTCAACCCTACGTACCTTACCGATTCCTAGAGTAATTAGTCTATTTGTAATTCTTATCGTTATAAGTTTATTTTTAGGTTTTATTTTAGCTGGTGTTTGGCTTAGTATAGATCAACCAAAATTTAAGTTTAAGTGGGGGTACCTGTATAAAGGAATCCTTGTTGGAATAGTTTGGGCAACTCTTGATATGTTTTTGATCAATTCAGGAAGATTTATGATTATCCCAGTAATTATTGACTTAATTATAGGTACTTTAATTGGAATGTTGTTTTTTAGTCGAAGAGCGTCCAAAAATAAATAAAAAAATCGTGATTAGCAATTAACTAATCACGATTTTTTGTTTAATCTAATCTTCTTTTTTTGCTTCTTCTAAAGCCTTCATAATTGAAGGATTCTTTGAATGACAATCTTTTAACATTTGATAATCTTCTTCAGATAATGTAACAGTGTACTTAGTCATGATTTTTCCTCACTTTTTCTTTTTTACTTTTAATATATCACTTTATTGATAAAAGTGATAAAGAAATTTTGAATTGAATATTATTAAATCGCTATAATAATAGATAAAAAGTAAGTAAGAAAGTGGTTAAAATGTTCGATTATCGAAATAATTTAAAAAGAATATTAAATAGTACAGAAGGCGACGAAAAGAGTCTTAAAAATAGCTTGAATGCAATTAAGTTGGTTTTAGGAATGACAGGAGAAAGCAGTGAAAGTGGAGCTGATGGTGAACTTGATCCCAAAGCTATTGCCCAAATAAATACTTTTTTGCAAGGAATAACTAAATTAATTGAGTATCCTGGCAATAAAGATGCTAAAAAGACAGCTTTAGGTGCACTACATAAATTAACTTTTGATCAAAATATTACTGCTAATTTTGGAAAACAACTAGGACAGCTCGATCAAGCAATTCAATCATCAGAAGAAATAAGTAGTGCAGTAAATAAAAAAATTTTTGAAGAGGCATTAAAGCCTAAAAAAGAAAAAGCACGTGACTATCGAAAGGGTAGACGGTATACAGTTATTCGTGCATTAAAGGGTGCAGATCTAATAAATGATAATGGAGAAGTAGTTTTTGAGGTTAATGAAAGTCAAATACACGACTTAAACTTAAAGAGTGGTGATATTGTTGAAGCTATAGCTTTATCCGATAGTTTAAATGAAGCTGAAGTTTTACGAGTTGTGGGCTATAGAAAATTGCGTAGTCGTGACTATGACAAAATAGAAGATTTTAAGTATGGTGTAGTACAAGGAAGCCCTGGAAATCTAAGTGTTTCGCGTAATATTCACGGAGAGAGGTTAACAATAAATCATAAGCCGGTAATTGTCCCCCTTGATTCTAGTTATTATCAAAATGGAAGTGTACATCTAGAAGATGGTTCGATTGTTGACTTAGCTTGGTATACCGGTGATATAAGACTTAAAAAAGATCCAGCTAGTGCTGTTCAAATTAGATGGATCTATGAAACTGAGCAACCAAAGCGAATTTCTAAAACTAAAAAAGAAAAGTCAAGTCGGAAAAACACACAGAAACTAGCACAACTAGATATGAATTTGCATTACCAAAGAGTGGGAATTGCAGTTGGAGACAATCAAAATGAAGCAATTTTAGAAGGTATTGTTAATCGCTACAATGGTATTGCAATTCCAATCGATGCTTTTGAAGGAAAGAAAAAAGTAATTGAAAATCAAATTAAAGATTTAGATATTGTAATTTTGGTAACAGCTTTTGCAGCTCATGACAGTACTTGGAATATTAGAGAGTTTGCAAGCAAATATCATGTAAAATTTGCCGTTAGCTCCAGCAAAGGATATCAAGCATTTGAACGCGCTTTGTATAGGGCAGAAAATGGGATGCCAGCTTATGAAGGAAATCAGCAATTAGAATATAAAATGTTAAAAAATAATTAGGAATAAAGGATGAAACTGACAAACTATATAGAAATCAGATAAAATATTAATAACTTATTTTTAGGAAGGACGATGAAATGACAAAAAATATTAAAAAGAAATCTTGGATGCGTTCGGTAATATTTTTAGCCGGCCTAGAAATAATCGCCATTTCTATTAATTTCTTCTACGGTCCAATTAATATTGCTGCGGGAGGATCAACTGGTATTTCAATTTTAGTTGACGCAGTATGGGGAATTAATCGTTCAATAACGGTTTTAGTTGTTAATATTTTAATGTTGATTTTAGCAGCCATCTTTTTAGGAAAAAAGACAACGAAGAACGTTGCCTTAGGTAGTTTATTATTGCCAATACTAATGGAAGTTACCCCAAGTTTTAAAATTACTAATAACCAATTGCTTGCTGTAATTTACGGTGGAGCACTAATGGGACTAGGAGTGTCTCTGCTCTATCGTGTAAATGCATCAAGTGGAGGGACAACAATTCCGCCAATGATTTTGAAAAAATATTTTTATATCAATCCGGCGGTTGGTTTGCTTGGAATTGATATGATAATTATTTTCCTAAATATATTTGTTGATGGATGGAATGCATTTTTACTAGCTCCTTTATCTCAAGTAGTTACAGCAGTGACAATGAATTATGCAGAAGCAGGATTTGATCGTAAATATCAAGTTAGAATTATGAGCAATACTCACTTTGACGAATTAAAAGCAATGCTACTTGATAACTATAATGGCTTAACTATTTATGATGTAGTTGGCGGCTATAGCGATGATGATAAAAAGCAGTTACTTTTAGTAGTTGACACGCGTGAATATGGTCCCTTAATTAGTAAAATACATGAAATTGATCCTGAGGCTTTTATTATCACTGATACAGTCGCTAGAGTACATGGTGGTCAATGGGGATTATAGCCAAGTCTCTTCATAAATATTTTCTTTAAAGCCACATGTTAATTTTTGACCATCAGTCACTAAGGGTCTCTTAATTAATTTTCCGTTTTGCGATAATAATTTGGCTGCTTCATCAATTGACATATTATTTATTTGATTTTTTAATTTCATCTGACGATAAACTTGACCAGATGTATTGAAAAAGTATCGCAAACCACGATCCTGAAACTTAGTGAGCCACTTGAGCAAGTCTTCTTGTTTAGGTGGCTTTTCTACTAGATCTTGATATTGGTAAGAAATGTTATGTATATCAAACCATTTTTGTGCTTTTTTTGATGTGGAACAGCGTTTATAACCATAAAATTTAATCATTTTTTTCTCCTTAACTGAAAATATACTAAATATATTCTATTATTTCTTGAGATTTTTTGATATTGAATTGCTTTAAAAGTGGGATGAGAGTATACTGTAAGAGTTGTATTTGTGGAAACCTCACATCTGCAACCGCACGTTTATGGGGTTACAAGAGAATTAATGTTAATTCCACCTTATACGGCGAGTCTAAGTATTTTTTCGGAGGTGTACAAATGTACGCAGTTATTAAAACCGGTGGTAAGCAATACAAGGTTGCTAAGGGCGACAGCGTTTTTGTAGAAAAACTTGAAGTTAAGCCTGGTGACGAAGTAACTTTTGATGAAGTTATTCTTGTAAATGATGGTAAGTCAACTAAGATTGGTACTCCAGTAGTTGAAGGTGCTAAGGTAGTTGCTAAAGTTGAAAAGCAAGGTAAGGAAAAGAAAGTTGTTACTTTCAAGTACAAGCCTAAGAAGCACTCTCATACTAAGTATGGTCACCGTCAACCTTACACTAAGGTAACTATCGAAAGCATTGAAGCTTAATTAAGGGGTGAAACAAATTATGATGATTAATAATCTTGAAGCACTTAAATTATTTGCCCACCACAAGGGTGGTGGTTCAACTGCTAACGGTCGTAACTCAGCTGGTCGTCGTTTAGGCGCAAAGCGTGCTGATGGTCAAAAGATCAACGCAGGTTCAATCATTTTCCGTCAACGCGGTACTAAGATCCATCCGGGTAAGAACGTTGGTATCGGTGGCGACGACACTTTGTTTGCTTTAACTAGTGGCGTTGTTAAATTCGAACGTTTGGGCAGAGATCGTAAACAAGTTTCTGTTTACCCAGTTGAAGAAGCAAAATAATCTTTTTTTGCAGACTGGACGTCCCTAAGGAACGTTCAGTCTTTTTTTATCTACTCAGGAGGGATAGCTTATGTCTTCAGATCAAGAGTTGTTAACCCTAATCAATAATCGTATTAATAAGACTACTAATTTGATTAAAGCTGAACAGGCAGATGCTTTGGTTATCTTTAATCAAGCTAATTATCGTTTTTTAACTAACTTTTCTGGCGAAGAAGCTGAACTTATTTTAACGGCTAATGGAGACCGAGTACTTTTATCTGACTCTCGTTTCAAAGATCAGATTCGTCATCAAGCACCTGGTGAAATGAAAGTCGTTATGCAAACAATGGATGTAGTAAAAGAAATTGCAAAGCAACTAAAACAGCTGGACATTAAAAATGTTTTAGTTGAAGGCGAATTTATTTCTGCAACTCAATTTGAAGCTTTAAAAGATGAATGTCCTGATCTTCATTTTGTTTTAAGTGCTGAATTGGTAGAGAAAGTTAGAAATGTAAAAGATGAGTTAGAACTAGCTACTTTGCAAAAAGCGATTGATATTTCTGCTCAAAGTTTTAAAGAAATTTTACCTTTAATTAAGCCAGGTGTTAGCGAACGAGCTATTGGTGCAAAGCTTGATTACTTATTTAAAATGAATGGTGGCGATGGTCCATCATTTGAAACTATTGTTGCTTCTGGCTATCGCGGAAGTTGGGCTCATGGAGTTGCTAGCGATAAAAAAGTTCAACAAGGTGAATTAATTGTCATTGACTTTGGAAGTTTTTATCATGGTTATACTGCCGATATTACAAGAACAGTAGCTTTAGGACAGGTAGAACCTGAGTTAGAAAAAATATATTATATTGTACTTGAAGCGCAAAAGCGTGGAATCGCAGCTGCAATCGCTGGAAATACTGGCAAAGATATTGATCAAGCTGGTAGAAATTATATTAAAGAACAGGGCTATGGAGAATATTTCGGTCATGGGATAGGCCATGGAATTGGATTAGAGGTACATGAGCTTTGTACTCCAGCAATGCCTTACGGTAAAGAAATTATGAAAAATAATATGGCCATTACTGTTGAACCTGGAATTTATTTGCCAGATCGTGGTGGTGTTAGAATTGAAGATGATGTATTGATTAAAGACAATCATCCTTACGTAATGTCGAGTTTACCAAAAGATGAGCTTTTAATTTTATAATTTTTTGTAATTGTGCGGTTAATGTTGCGAAACAATGGATAAGATTGGTAAGATAAGTAAGTGTAGAAATGAGGTAATTTTACTATGACAATGATCTCAGTTAATGAATTTAAAAATGGATTAACTATTGAATATAACAATGACTTATGGCGTATTGTTGAATTCCAACACGTTAAGCCAGGTAAAGGTAGTGCCTTTGTTCGATCAAAGCTTAAGAGTTTAAGAACTGGTGCAGTTCAAGAATATACTTTCCGTTCAACTGCTAAGGTTAATACTGCTGATATTCAAACTAAGGCAATGCAATACTTATACAATGATGGTACAAGTTTTGTATTTATGGATACAACTACTTATGAACAACTTGAAATTCCAGAAGCTCAAGTTGAAAGAGAATCTAAGTTCTTAAAAGAAAACATGGTAGTTAACGTAATTATGCACGATGGTGAAACTTTAGGTGTTGATTTACCAAATACCGTTGATCTTGAAGTTGCCGAAACTGAGCCTAATATTAAAGGTGACACATCTTCTGGTGGTGGTAAGCCTGCAACTATGGAAACTGGATTAGTAGTTAACGTACCATTCTTTATTAACCAAGGTGATGTATTAACTATTAATACTGCCGACGGTACTTACGTTTCTCGTGCAAATAAATAATTTTTGAGGTAAAAAATATGGCTGATAATTCAACGATTCTTTTATCAAGCAATGACAAAGGCGATGAAACCCGAGTTGATCTTGGTGTTTTAGAAGTTATTCTAGGAATTGCTGCCAGAAAAGTCGATGGCGTCAGCGAAATGCGTGGGACGCTAAAAACTGGCATTAATACTCTTTTTGGTCGTTCTAACCAAGGTAAAGGCGTTTCCTTAAGTGTTGAAGATGATAAGTTAACTGCTGATGTTTTTGCTTATCTTGACTATGGTGTAAATGTGCCTAAAGTGTGCGTCGAACTGCAAAAAAACTTAACTTTGCAATTAAAGCAAATGACAGATTTAGATTTAACTCAAATTAATGTTCATGTAGTTGGTTTAGTTTCAGAACCGGACGATACTGATGCTGAAGCAAAAACTGATACAGAAGCACTTTTCCCGGATGATAAAGAGGACGAGGCTAAAGACTAAATGACACAGCATGAGATGAGAAAAATTGCTATGCAAGCAATTTATTTGGCTAATCAAGGTAAACTAACTGATGCAAAAGAGGTTTCTCAAAAAGCTTTAAAAGCATTAGAGCTTAAAGACTTCCCTGCTTATTCAGCTGAATTAGTAGAAGGCATTTTAGCAAATAAAGAAGCGCTTGATGAGCAATTAAGCAAATATTTAAAAAAGGGTTGGCGTCTTAATAGAATTAACGAAATCGATTTGGCAATTCTTGAAGTAGCTCTTTATGAAATGCAAAATAGCAAAGTAATTGATCCAGTAGCTGCTTTGAATGAAGCGTTAAATTTATGTGATGAATTTAGCTCTAAAGAATCTAAAAAGTTTATTAATGGTCTCTTGGCCAATTTCATTAAGAAGGACTAACTAATGAGTCGGCTCGTTGAGCCGACTTTTTTTATGAGGTGATTAGGTGAAAAAATTACTAGAGGGAAAAACTCCTGCAAATAAAATTACAGAAAATCTAACAAAAGAAATAAAAAATTTAAAAAATGACGGAATAAATCCGACTTTATGCGTAATAGAAGTTGGAGATGATCCTGCAAGTAAGATTTATTTGCGAGTTAAAAGAAATTTGGCTAAAAAAGTTGGTATTAATGAGGTGGGACTACATTTCTCCGCTGATACTTCTCAAGCTGAACTTCTAGGAAAAATCAAAGAACTTAATCAAGATCCAAATATTAATGGAATTATGGTTCAACTACCAGTTCCACCTCAAATTGATCCAAGAGCTATTTTTGAAACAATTGCTCCAGAAAAGGATGCAGATGGATTTTCTCCACTTAATTTAGGTCGTCTTTGGGAAGGCCAAAGTGATATTATTCCAGCAACCGTTCGCAGTATTTTGACTTTAATTGATTACTATGGGATTGAAATGGCTGGTAAAAATACAGTTATTATAGGTCGTAGTGTTATTGTTGGAAAACCATTAGCTGCAGTTCTTTTGGGGCGTGATGCAACAGTTACAATTGCCCATTCTAAAACTAAAGATTTAGCTACTTTAACTAAAAATGCTGATGTCATTATTTCTGATGTTGGGAAAGCACATTTAGTAACTGAAAATATGGTAAAAGATGGTGCCGTAATAATCGATGTAGGCATGAATCGAGAAAACGGTAAATTGATGGGGGATGTGGATTTTGATACAGTTGCTCCAAAAGCCGATGCTATTACTCCAGTACCGGGCGGTGTTGGTCCATTAACAGTTGCGAGTTTAATGAAACAAGCAGTGATTTTAACGAGGAAACAACATGGCAGATAACCCAATTTATCTTTCTGTTAGTGATTTAAATTTTTATATTTCACAAAAATTTAAGAATGATCCTTATTTGCACAAGGTTTTTTTACAGGGAGAATTATCTAATTTTCGCTTTCGAATGAATTCTCATCAATATTTTTCATTAAAGGACGAAAAATCTAAGATTAATGTAGTGATGTTTCGCTCATTTTTTGAAAAATTAAAATTTAAGCCTGAAGAAGGTATGAAAGTTTATGTAAGTGGTTATGTGGATGTTTATGGTCCACAAGGTTCATATCAATTCTATGCTCAAACGATGGAACCAGCGGGTTTAGGAGCTCTTTATGAACAATTGCGACAGCTGCAAGAAAAACTTGCAAAAGAAGGCTTGTTTAATGAAGAACATAAAAAACGCTTGCCCTTGTTTCCAGACCGAATTGCTGTTGTAACTAGTGCTTCTGGTGCAGTTATCCATGATATTATGGTTACTGCTAATCGGCGTTTTCCCCATGCAGAAATTGATTTATATCCCGCAAAAGTGCAGGGGGATGAGGCGGCAGATACCATTGTTGCTGCCTTGCAACAAATTCAAGCGCAAGGCGATAAATATGATGTAGTAATTATTGGGCGTGGAGGAGGATCATTAGAAGATCTTTGGCCGTTTAATGAAGAAAAAGTTGTAAGGCAGATTTATGCAATGCAAATGCCAGTTATTAGTTCTGTTGGACACGAAACTGATACTACCTTGGCAGATTTAGTTGCCGATGCTAGGGCAGCTACCCCAACAGCAGCAGCTGAGTATGCAACACCAAATTTATCGGATGTGTTAACACAAATTGTTCAATTACGTGCCAGACTTTATGCTGCAATGCAAGCTAATATTCATGCTAAACGACAAATTTTAGATCGATTAAAAAATGCGGCAGTTTTAAGGGAACCAACTAGAATATATGATCAGCAAACCCAACAAGTTGATATGCTTGCGCATCGTTTGAATCAAGCAATGCTCAATCGCTTGCAGCATGATCAATCTGCTCTACGCTTATTGCAAGAGCGTTTAAAAGCTTTAAGTCCTAGTCGAAGATTACAACAACTTGAACGAGAACGGACTTTTATTAATGCGAACCTTATTTCCGCAATGACTGCATATCTTAAAGATCAAAGAAGCAAGTTAAATCAAACAATGCAGCAATTAGATGATATTAGTCCGTTAAAAACGATTAGTCGGGGTTATGTTTATACAACTGATCAGGAAGGTAATACTGTTACTTCAGTTAATAAACTTCAGGTTGATGAAAAATTAAAATTGCATTTTAAAGATGGTCAAGTACAAGTAAATGTAGAAAGTATTCGGAGAGAAAAAGATGGCAACTAAGAAAAATAATTTTGAAGAGCAATTAAATGAATTGCAAGAAATTGTAAACAAACTTGAAAGTGGTAACGTTCCACTTGAAGATGCCCTAAGTGAATTTCAAGCTGGGGTTAAATTAAGTCGAGAGCTAGAAAAGAAGCTAAATGATGCTGAACAGACAGTTGCTAAACTCGTTGATAAAGACGGAAACGAAAAGACATTAGATCCCCAAAATGCCGCTGCTCCTGAGGAAGAATAAAAATGAAGTTAACAGAGTTTCAGACAAAATATGTACCTCAAATTGATAATTTTTTAAAAAGTCATTTAGTGAGTGAAGTTGATAATCCTGTTTTTAGCAAAATTATGTCCTATTCAGTGATGGCTGGCGGAAAAAGACTACGTCCATTGCTCTTTTTAGCAACTCTTGAAACATTAGGGCATGGAATTGGAGAATCGGAATTAAGAATTGCATGTGGGATTGAATTGATTCATACTTATTCTCTCATTCATGATGATTTACCGGCAATGGATAATGATGATTATCGTCGCGGAGAGCTTACCTCTCATAAAAAATGGGGAGAAGCAGAAGCAATTTTGGCTGGAGATGCGCTTCTTCCTTTAGGAATTCAATGGATCGCAGAAGGAAGTAATTCAGCTGCCTTGGCAATTATTATTTCACAAGCCATTGGCCCAAATGGAATGGTCGGTGGTCAATATCTAGATATTGATTCGACAAATAATGATTCAGTTAAAAACAATGCTAAAGTAATTAATCAAATGGAATGGTTGAAGACTGGTTGTTTAATTGAAGCCAGTGTTAAAATGGCTGCAGTTTACGCAGGTGCAAATGATGACGAAATTGCTAAACTAGATAAGTTTAGTAAAGAATTTGGTCGATCATATCAAATCTACGATGATTTAATCGATGTGGTAGAAACAGCTAAGGAAGCCGGAAAAGCCACACATAAAGATGCAGATGAAGGGAAAAATAATACTCTAACTCTGCTTGGACTTGAAGATAGTAGAAAAAAACTTGCGGAAATGATAAAAGCTGGGAAAGAAGCTATAGCAATTTTTAATGAACCTTTATTAGGTGAGTTCTTTAATTTATATCAGAAGGTATTATAGTAAATGGTCAAGAAACGCGCAGATGTTCTGTTGTTTGAACAAGGTCTTTTTAATTCTCGTAGTCAAGCTCAAAGAGCTATTATGGCAGGATTAGTTAATGACCACAATCATCAAAGAATTGATAAAAGTGGAGAAAAATTTCCAGAAGATGAAGTCTTTCATATTAAAGATGATGGGAAAAAATATGTTTCTCGTGGTGGTTTTAAATTAGAGAAAGCACTACAAGTTTTTGATATTGATTTAAAAGATAAGATCTGTCTTGATATTGGTGCTTCAACTGGTGGTTTTACCGATGTCGCCTTACAAAATGGAGCTAAGCTGGTTTATGCTCTTGATGTTGGCTATAATCAGCTTGCTTGGAAATTACGTGATAACCCGCAGGTTGTAGTAATGGAAAAACAAAATTTTCGCTATAGTAAACCATCTGATTTTACTGATGGTTTGCCTGACTTTGCCATGACGGACGTATCTTTTATTTCTTTAGATTTAATCATGCCACCAATGTATAAAATTTTAAAAGATAAATGTGATGCTGTTTGCCTAATTAAGCCTCAATTTGAAGCAGGTCCTGAAAATGTTGGTAAGCACGGAATTGTGCATGATCATGAAGTTCATGCAAATGTAATCAAGCATACTATGCAAGTGGCTCAAAAGATTGGATTCAATATTTTAGGAGTAGATTATTCTCCAATTAAAGGTGGTAAGGGAAATATTGAATTTTTAATCCACTTGGGTAAAGATATAACTAATCCAGGACAAGATTTGTGGCAAGGCAATCCAGTCGATGTAGTTCAACGTGCAGTTAATGGTCTTTAGGTGAGATAGATGTTAGTTGAATTAGATATTAAAAACTTTGCGATTATTAAGACTTTAAAAGTTCGTTTTCAAGAAAAAATGACTGTTCTAATTGGTGAAACTGGTGCTGGTAAATCTATTATAATTGACGCAGTTTCATTATTATTAGGAAGCAGAGCACAAAGCGAAATGATTCGCTCAGGCGAAGAGAAAGCAGTTATTACTGGTTTATTTGTCCTAAGTGATCAAAAAGCAATTATTGAAAATTTATGTGAAAAATATGGTCTACCATTTGAAGATGATCAGTTAATAATTAGTCGAGAATTAACGCATAAGGGAAGAAATGTAGTTAGAATTAACGGTCAGTTAACAACTATTAACGTTTTGCGTGAAATTGGTAGAAATTTGGTCGATATTCATGGACAAAATGATCAGCAAATTTTAATGGATCCAGATCGACAAATTGATTTAATTGACAATTATGCTAAACCTGAATTTAAAGAAGAACTAAAAAGCTATGAAACTGACTATAAAAAGTGGCGTCATCTTACTTCCCAACTGCGTAAGCTCAGGGAAGATGCGCAAGAAATAGCTCAAAAACAGGATATTTTAGAGTTTCAGAATAATGAGCTTGAGAGCGCTGATTTAACTGATCCAAAAGAAGACGAAAAATTAGAAGAAGAATTTAACGAATTAAATAATTATCAAAAGATTGCTGATACAGCTAATTATTTTATGCAATTATATGATGATGACGAACATGGTCTAGCAACTTTACTTGGGGATGCACAAAATGCGGCCGAAGATTTAAGTAACTATGGTAAAAAATTCGAAAACTTCGCTACTAGTTTTAATGATGGTGTCTATTCGTTAAATGATGCTCGTAGTGAGCTATCTACTTTAATGGATCAGATGGACTTTGATGAGGAACGTTATCAGTATGTTTCTAGTCGCTTAGATACTTTAAATACGCTTAAGAAAAAGTATGGGCCAACTTTAGAGGACGTATTTAAGTTTGCTCAAAAAGTTAAGGAAGAATTGGGCAAATTTGAAACTGGAGACTTAGACGAAGAAAAAATTCAAAAGGAATTGGCAATTGTTGAAAAATCTCTTAGTCAGAAGGCTCAAAGACTACACCAAGAAAGAGAAAAAATTGCTCGCGACCTTGAAGCAAAGATAAAAAAAGAATTAGCTGATTTATATATGGAAAAAGCTCGTTTTTCAATTAGAATTAATGAAACTAATTCTTTCACTCAACTTGGAACTGATCAAGTAATTTTTATGATTGCGCCAAACCCCGGTGAAGCATTAATGCCATTAGTAAAAATTGTCTCTGGGGGAGAGCAGTCGAGATTAATTCTAGCTTTGAAGGCAATCTTTAGCCGTGTAGAGCCAGTAGGAACAATGATTTTTGACGAAATTGACACTGGAGTTTCTGGACGAGTTTCAGCGGCTATTGGAAAAAAGATGCATGCAATTGGTCAAGAAAAACAGGTTATTACTATTACTCACTCACCGCAAGTAGCAGCTGCGGGAGATCAACGATACTCTGTCGTTAAACAAGTTAAAGACGGTGCAACCTATACACAGGTGGGTCCGTTAACTCAAGAAGAAGCAATTACTGCAATTGCTCAAATGATGGCAGGATCTGATGTGACTGATGCAGCTAAGAGAAACGCTGCTGATTTGATGGAGAGTTTTAAAAATTAAAATAAAAGGACTTTTCGAAATAATGCAAATAGTAAAAATTGCATTACATGAAAAGTCCTTTATTTTTTATGCTGCTTCTACATTAAAGATATCATTTAAATCGATAATGCGAATAATATTATTATCGTAACTGTCTAAGACGAATCGTCCAGCAGATGTTCGTTTAATTAATTGACCAATTTCTGTTTTGCCATTTTGATAAGTAAGTAATATAAATTCTTTATGAAATAAAGCATGCTCCAAAATGCGGATAATTTTACCTGGATCTTGCGCAAAAGTGGTAAGTTTATCAATATTGTAGGTAAAAAAATAATTATAGATCAGTCTGCTATAATTATTAAGTGACTTTAGTAAATTCATATCTCATTCCTCTATATTATCTCAATATTTCGAACTTGTGTTTGCACTATGTATTATACGAACAAACGTTTTGGATTGCAAGGAGAATTTATCATCTCTTTGCGAAACTCTTGAAATTACTCTCTTTTTAGTGCAATATATTCTTGTTACTATAATTTTTAGGAGCGAAAATGGCACATCAAGGTTTATTATTAGTTTTATCTGGTCCTTCTGGTGTTGGTAAAGGGACCGTAAAGAGTGCAATGGTTAAGCAAAAGGCTTTTTCATTTGAATATTCTGTTTCGATGACGACGCGTAAGCCTCGCCCAGGTGAAGTTGATGGAAAAGATTATTACTTTGTTTCGGAAGATCGTTTCCAAGAAGCAATTAAAGGTAATGAACTTTTGGAATATAATGAATATGTAGGTAATCATTATGGTACGCCTTTAGCACCTGTACAAAAGATGTTAAGCGAAGGTAAAGATGTTTTGCTTGAAATCGATGTCAATGGGGCAAAGCAAGTTCGTAAATTAATGCCAGATGGTGTTTTTATCTTTTTAACACCACCTGATTTACATGAATTGAAACATCGAATTGTTAATCGCGGAACTGATTCTGACAAAGTGATTGCGATGAGAATGAAACAAGCACGTAAGGAAATTTTGATGATGGAAGATTATGATTATGCTGTAGTTAACGATACTGTTGCTAATGCAGTTGATCATATTAAGTCAATTGTTGAAGCAGAACATGTACGTGTGTCGCGAGTAATTAATGATTATCGAAATATGGTTAAGGAGGATTAACAGATGAAAATTACATACCCATCTATTGATAAATTACTATCTCGAGTAAATTCCCGTTATTCTCTTTCAGTTTTAGCAGCTAAAAGAGCTCATGAAATTCAAGCAGGTGCTCCATTAGCTTTAAAGCATTATAAATCTGATAAAGCAGTTGGCAAAGCACTTGAAGAAATTGCTGCTGGTAAGGTTACAATTGATCCTGAACATCGTGAAGATATTGGCTAGAAATTATTCCTTCATTGTTAATCAATGAAGGTTTTTTAGTAGGTGATAAGATTGATTGCGCAAGTAATTGTAGATGTAGCAGCAAAACAAACTGATAGAATATTTGAATATCACATTCCAAACGAGTTAACGGACGTAGCTGTTGGTTCAAGAGTTATTGTGCCTTTTGGAAGAAGAAAGGTGCAAGGTTTTGTAGTCGGGATTAGTGAGACAACGTCATATTCAGGAAAATTAAAAGATTTGCTCGTAGTTGTTGATGAATTACCACCCTTAACTCCAGAATTAGTCGCTTTATCTAAAACTTTAGCTGATAAAATTTTTGCCTATCGAATCACTATTCTTCAATCAATGCTTCCACGTGTAATGAGGGCAAATTATCGTAAAATTTTAGTCCCAGTTACAGAAGAAGCAAAAGGTCTACCAATATTTAAGGAAGAAATGATTGATTTAAATGAAGTGTCTAATCTTAAGACTATTGTAGAAATTAAAAAACTTATTAAAGATGGTCAGGCCCAAATAGAATATCTTGTTGAAAATAAAGCGAAGAAGAAAAAGGCAGCTATTTACCTTTTAACTAAAACTAAAAAAGAATATCAGACTTTATTACAAAATATCCGGTCTACAGCTAAGAAACAGCAGTTGCTTTTAACAGATATTATTGAAAATTATGATAATTATCCTAAACTAGGATCCAATATTGAAACCCAGTTAGATATTTCAGGTTCAGTTTTACGAACAGCTACGGAAAAGGGCTGGTTCGTCAAAAAAGAGCAAGAAATATATCGAGACCCGCTAAAGGATTTTTCATCTAATAATGTAGAAAAAGCTTCAGTTGAATTAAATTCTGAACAATTACATGCCCTAAATTCAATTGGAACTAGTATTAAGGAAAAAGAGGCCAAGACATTCCTACTTGAGGGAATTACTGGTAGCGGTAAGACCGAGGTTTATCTTCATGCAATTAGTATTGCGCTTAAGCAGAAGAGAAATGCCTTAATGTTGGTTCCTGAAATTTCTTTAACACCGCAAATGGTTAAGCAAGTAAAGGAACGTTTTGGAAATAATGTAGCAGTTTTGCATAGCGGTTTATCTGAGGGAGAAAAATATGATGAATGGCGCAGAATAAGACGCGGAGAAGCTCAAGTTGTGGTGGGAGCTCGAAGTGCAATTTTTGCCCCACTACAAAATATTGGCTTAATCGTGATTGATGAAGAGCATGAATCTTCATATAAGCAAAACGATACTCCTCGCTATCATGCAAGGGATGTAGCCTTACTTCGTAGTAAATTTCATCATTGTCCTGTAGTTTTAGGAAGTGCAACGCCGTCTTTGGCCAGTCGAGCACGAGCTCAAAAGGGGAGGTATGAACTGCTTCTCTTAACAAAACGTGCTAATCAAAAGTCTCTTCCTAAAGTGGATTTGATTGATTTGAAAACAGTTGAATTTGCAGGTGGTCAATTTGATTTGTCTGTTCCTTTAGTTGATGCAATTAAAGAAAAAATTGCTAAAAAAGAACAGGTTATTTTGCTTCTTAACCGACGTGGTTTTGCTAGTTTTATGCTTTGTCGAAATTGTGGTTTTGTCTTAAAATGCCCAAATTGCGATATTTCGTTAACTCTTCACAAAGATACTCAGCAGATGCAGTGTCATTATTGTGGTCATAAAGAAGCTATTCCTAAAAAATGTCCAAGTTGTCAAAGTGAAAAGATAAGATTTTTAGGAACTGGTACGCAGAAGGTTCAGGAAGAGCTTGAAACATTGATTCCTGAGGCTAAAATTTTAAGGATGGATGTTGATACTACTAGACGCAAGGGTAGCTATAAGAAGATTCTAGACAGTTTTGGAGAGCACAAAGCTGATATATTACTTGGTACACAAATGATTGCTAAGGGACTTGATTTTCCAAATGTTACTTTAGTTGGCGTAATCAATGCAGATACAGCTTTGTCTTTACCTGATTTTAATTCTTCTGAAAAAACTTTTGATTTGTTAACGCAAGTTTCAGGAAGAGCAGGTAGGGCAGATAAAACTGGTAGAGTAATGATCCAAACTTATAACCCAGAGAACTATGCAATTAAATTAGCACAAAATCAGGATTATGAAGCTTTTTATCAAAAAGAGATGCAGGTTAGATTTCAGGGGAATTATCCACCATTTTTCTATACAACACTAATTACAATTACTTCAAAAAATGAACAATCAGCTGCAAAGGAAGCTTTTGTGATAAAAAGAATGTTAATGCGCGAGTTGCATGCACCAACTATTATTTTAGGACCAACTCCCAGCAGTATAGCGAGAATAAAAAATCAATATTATTATCAAATCTTGGTAAAATATAAATATGAGCCTAAATTGCATAATTTGTTGCATCAGATTCAAGATGACGCGCAATTAGCACAAAAACGTGGGTTAAATATTTATATTGATAATGAACCAGAAAGAATAATGTAATAAGAAAGAAGTTGAATCTATGTCATCAGTTATATTTTTAGGAACTCCAAATTTTGGAAGCATAGTTTTACAAGGATTGATTGATAAGGGATATGATATTAAAGCAGTTGTTACTCAACCTGATAAGCGAGTAGGACGTAAGCAAGTAGTCCATCAATCTGCAGTTAAAGAAACAGCATTGAAGAATAATCTGCCTGTTTATCAACCAGCTAAATTATCTGGATCAGTTGAGCTTGCTGAATTAATGGAAATTAAGCCCGATTTTATCGTTACTGCGGCATATGGTCAATTTTTGCCAACCAAATTTTTAAAATCTGCAAAAATTGCTCCTGTTAATGTTCATGGATCATTACTTCCAAAATACCGTGGTGGTGCGCCTATTCAATATTCAGTTTTAAACGGTGATAAAGAAACTGGAATTACAATTATGGAAATGGTAAAGAAGATGGATGCGGGTGATATCTTTGCTCAAAAAGCTTTGCCAATTGAAGATGATGATACAAGTGGTACATTATTTGATAAATTAAGTATTTTAGGAAGAGATTTACTTTTAGAAACTTTACCTAAATTTATTGATGGAACAATTACTCGTACTGTTCAAGATACAGATAAGGTTGTTTTTTCACCGAATATTTCTAAAGAACAAGAACAAATTAAATTATCAATGACAGCTGAAGAAGCTAATAATTTAATTCGTGCTCTTAATCCTGATCCAGGTGCATACTTTATGCTTGATGGAAAGAGATTTAAGGTATGGAAAGCTATGCCTTTAGCTGAGAAAACTAGTTTTCCAGCTGGAACTTTAGTTACAAATAAAAAGAAATTTGTAATTAGTATGGCTGATGGAACTGAATTGGAACTATTAGAAGTTCAACCAACTGGTAAGAAAAAGATGAATATCAAAGATTATTTGAACGGACAAGGCAGTCATTTTACAAGTGGAGATAAGATAATTGATGAGTAACGCGAGAACAGTTGCTTTAGATACTTTAATTAAAGTTTTTAATCAAAAGAGCTATTCTAATATTGCTTTAAATAATGAATTAGAAAAACATGATTTAAAGGCATCTGACAAAGCTTTAGCTACAAGAATTGTTTATGGAACAATTCAATATAAATTATTTTTAGAGTATCAATTAAACCCACTTATTAAGACAAACTTACGTGATAAGTTTTTAAAACCGCTTCTTTTAATGTCTGCATATCAGTATTTTTTCTTAGAGAAAGTACCAACGAACGCAATTTTTGATGAAGCAAATAAATTAGCTAAAAAATATGGCAAGAAAAATAGTAGGAGCTATAAATTAGTTAACGGAATTTTGAGAGCACTTGAACGTCAAGGAAAAATTTTGCCGGCTGAAAATGACTTAGTTAATTATTTAAGCATCAAAGAAAGTTTTCCTAAATGGTTAGTTGAATATTTATTAAATAATTTTGGTAAAAATAAAACCAAAGAAATTTTGATTAGAAGTAACCAGCCAGCATCTAATTCAATTAGAATGACTGTAGAAGAAAATAGTTTTGAAAAAATCAAAGAAGATCTAAGAAAAGATGGCTTTGATTATAAAGAATCAAGTTTAACAACTCATAATTTGAACCTAAATAAGGGTGGAGTCGCTAAGACTGATTTATTTGAAACTGGTAAGATTACTATTCAGGATGCTGCGGCTTCGCTTGCAGTTGATGCCTTCAATTTTAAAGGCAATGAACATGTTTTGGATGCATGCAGTGCTCCAGGCGGAAAAACAGTTCAAATTGCAGAAAAATTAACCACAGGTAACGTTGTAGCTTTAGATATTCATGAAAATAAACTAAAACTTGTTAAAAATGCTGCTAAAAGATTGCATGTTAGTGATAAAGTAAAGACAAAAGCATTAGATGCAAAAAAGGCAAAGGAATATTTTGCTAAAGAGCAGTTTGACAAAATTTTAGTAGATGCACCATGTTCTGGACTTGGATTAATTAGACGCAAGCCAGAAATTAGATATGAAAAATCGTTAAATGATATTAAAAATTTAGCTAAAATTCAGCTAGCTATCTTGGAAAATATTAGTGGCTTGTTACGTACAAGCGGAGAATTAGTTTACTCAACCTGTACGATTAGCTATGAAGAAGATGAAGGAGTAATTAAGCAGTTTTTGAAATTACATCCTGATTTTGAATTAGTACCTGTTCAAGTGGGAAAGCTTCCAAAACAGCAGATGGTACGTATTTTTCCAAGTGAAGACGGCAGTGACGGATTTTTTATTGCAAAATTAAAAAAACGAGGGTAAGTAATTTTGATTAAGACAGCATTTGCTTCAAGTATTGGTAGGGTCCGAGAAACTAATCAGGACTTTGTAAAAGTATTTAAAAATCAAAATAATATTATTATGGGAATCGTTTGTGATGGAATGGGCGGTCATCAAGGTGGTGATGTGGCTTCAACTATGGCGGTTAGTCATTTGGGTCACAATTTTGAAAAAACAGATTTTACTGATCCCGAATTAGCTCAGAAGTGGTTAACAGTGCAATTGAAGTTAGAGAATGAAACTATCTTAAATACAGCTGATCGCTTTGCAGACCTAAATGGAATGGGAACTACAATAGTTTTAGCAATTGCGTTTACGGAGAAAATTTTAATTGCTCATTTAGGGGATTCACGATGCTATTTATATGGTGGAAATGAATTTAAACAAATTACTGAAGATCATTCTTTAGTTCATGAACTAGTTAAAATGGGACAAATTACTGAACAACAAGCTAGAAATCATCCTCAAAAAAATATCATTACTGAGACTTTAGGTGTATCAAGTACAGTAAATCCAGAATATGATGTATTAGAAGTACATGCGGGAGATATTTTTCTTCTATGTACTGATGGCTTAACTAACTCATTGACTGATCCGCAAATTCAACAAATTCTTGCAACTAAAAATTTAAGTTTAAAAGAACGCTGCAATAAATTGATTAACGAAGCTAATCGTTTAGGCGGTGGAGATAATATTACTGTTTGCTTACTTACCTATGTAGAAAAGGAGGGTGACAAATAGCAATGGAAAAGGGCCATTTGCTTGGTGGTCGCTATAAAATTATCTCTGTTTTAGGTGAAGGCGGGATGGCTAATGTTTATCTAGCCGAAGATATTATTTTGCAAAGAAAAGTTGCTGTTAAAGTATTAAGGTTAGATTTGCAGAAGGATCCTCAGACTATTCAACGTTTCCAAAGAGAGGCACTTTCTACTAGTGAATTAAGTCATCCGCATATAGTTTCTATTCTTGATGTAGGAACTGAGGGAGACCGGCATTATCTGGTAATGGATTATGTTGATGGACCTGACTTAGAAAAATATATTCAACATAATAGTCCAATTCCTTTACCTAAAGTTATCGATATTATGGATCAAATTTTGAGTGCTGTGGCATTGGCACATAAGCATAATGTGATCCATCGCGACTTAAAGCCACAAAATATTTTAATGGATAAGAAGGGCAATATTAAGATCGTTGATTTTGGTATTGCGATTGCACTTAATCAAAGTACGATGACTCAAACTAATACTGCAATGGGCTCGGTACATTATATGTCACCTGAACAAGCTCGGGGCAGTATGGCTACAAAGCAGTCAGATATCTATTCTTTAGGAATAATTCTATATAAACTCTTAACTGGAAGGGTTCCTTTTACTGGTGAAAATGCCGTAACAGTTGCTTTAAAGCATTTTCAAGAAAAGACACCATCTTTAAGAGATAAAAATCCAGCAATTCCTCAAGCTCTTGAAAACGTAGTATTTAAAGCTACTGCAAAAGATCCAAGAGATCGCTATAAATCTGTAATAGAAATGAAAGAGGACTTGGATACTTCTTTAGATCCTAAACGTAAAGATGAGCCTGTTTTTAAGCCGCAACATGATCCGTCAGCAGACGAGACAATTGTTATTCCTCCTTTAGAAGGAAGCGTTCATAATAAAGATCATGAAGTTAAGAAGCAAGAAGAGCCTCAAGAAGAGAAAAAAGGTCTTTTAGAGAATCTAAAGGGTCATACATGGTGGTGGCTTGGAGCAGTAATAGCTTTTTGTGCAATTATGATAATTCTATTTTTTGCCCTTGGCAGAAAAGATATGGTAGATGTTCCTAGTCTTAATAAAATGTCTCAAACACAAGCAAAAAGTTCTTTAAAATCTTCGGGTTTGAAAATTGGAAAGATTAGTTATGAATATTCTGACACAGTTCCCAAAGGCGAAGTAATTAGAACGGAACCACCATCTGGCTCTCAAATAAAAGATGGACAAAAAGTTAACATTGTAATTTCTAAAGGTGTCCATCTTATAGAAATGCCCAATGTAATTGGGATGCCTTATAGTATTGCAAAAAAACAACTGGTTAAACTAGGTTTTACGGTTACCAAAACAGAAGAATATTCTGGCAGTCCTAAGAATCAAGTTAATGCACAAGATGTCGAACCTGGTCAACAGATTAATCCTGATAAGACAACTGTGACGTTACTGGTATCAAAGGGACACGCACCAGCGAGTAGTAGCCGATCCAGAAGACATACAATAAAGTTGAGAGATATTGTGGGTTATTCTTTAAAAGATGCACAAGATTATGCTCGTGAACATAATCTTTCCTTAAAAGTTGAAGAGGAAAGTTCCGATGAAAAAAATGATGGAAAGGTTTTACGTCAATCACCGCAAGCTGGAACAGATGTAAGTTCTGGAGATACTTTGACTATTGTCGTAGCTAAAGCTAATAAACACGATGAAAAGAGTACGTCAAGTAATACTACTACAACTACTACTGTTACTAAGTCGTATACAATTAGTTATCCACCTAGTTCTAGTCAAAGCGATTCGCAAAAGACACCAGATCATATTCAAGTCTATGTTTCTGATGATGATCATTCAATTAATAATATTTATCGTGATATGAATATAACTTCTGAACAAAGCTTTACAGTTCCATTTAAACTAAGCAAGAAAAATGGTCATATTAAGATCTTGAGAAATGGTAATACGATTTTAGATGAGGACGTTAATAAATAATGAAAAAAGCACAAGGAACCATTATTGGAGCGATTTCTGGCTACTATGATGTTGAAATTAATAATGAAGTAGTGAGAACTAGAGCACGTGGAGTTTTTAGAGATCGTAAGCAAAAGCCATTGGTGGGAGATAGAGTAGTAGTTCAACTAGATGATAAAGGAATGAACTATTTAGTAGAACTTCTTCCAAGAATAAATGAAATTGGCCGGCCTGCAGTTGCCAATGTTTCTAAAGTATTATTAGTTATCTCAGCAGTTGAACCGGATTTTTCACTTGAGCTTTTAGATCGATATTTAACTTTTTTTGCTTGGAAAGATGTTGGTGTAGTTATTTATTTGTCAAAATCTGATATTGCGTCTTCTGAAAAAATGAAGAAGATTCGTCAGGAACTAATGTATTATCAAAAAATTGGCTATCTGGTTTTCGAGGATGCAGAAAGATTAGAGCAAGAACTGCCAAAGCTGATTCAAAAAGATCGAATTTGGACTTTAGCTGGTCAATCTGGCGCTGGTAAGTCAACACTTTTAAATAAATTAGAAAGTGAAGCCAATCAAGAAACAGGAGCAATTTCAACAGCTTTAAACCGTGGAAAACACACAACTAGACAAGTAAAGTTGTTTAAGTATGGTGAAGGTTTTATTGCAGATACACCTGGTTTTTCAGCGATTGATCTTTTTAAGATAAAAGTTGATGAATTAGGAAATTATTTCTATGATCTTAAAGAAGCAAGTACTAAATGTAAGTTTAGACGCTGCCAACATTTAAAAGAGCCAGGTTGCGAGGTTAAAAAGTTAGTTGAAGAAGGAAAAATAGCCAAAAGTCGTTATGATTCTTATTTAAAGATTAGACAAGAAATAGCTGATAATAGAATGCCAGAGTATTTGAAGAAATAGGTGAACCAATGATAGCACCATCAATTTTAAATGCAGATAATATGCATTTAAGTCGTGATATTAAAGCCGCTATAGAAAGTGGAATTGATAGATTTCATATTGATATTATGGATGGATATTTTGTGCCTAATTTGTCCTATGGTCCAGAATTAGTAAAGGATTTTAAACGTTCTTTTCCATTAACAGAGGCTGAAATTCATTTAATGAGTAATAATTTAAAAATTACATTGCCTCTTTTTGTTGAAGCGGGATGCGATCTTTTGGAGTTTCATTATGAAGCTACTGATAATCCAAGTTATTGGTTAAAATATTTAAAAGATCATAATGTTCGCAGAGGAATGGCAATTAATCCTTCAATTCCAGTTCAGAAGGTAAGACCGTTTTTAAAAGATTTGGATCAGGTTCTTTTAATGACTGTAAAGCCAGGATTTGGTGGGCAAAAATTCGAAGAAAAATCTGTTGAACGTTTGGTTGAGTTGAAAAACATGATTAAAGCGGAGAACTTGAACTTACCAATTGAAGTAGATGGCGGTATAGATCGTGAAACCTTGAAAATTTCTAGAGATGCAGGGGCTACTATTTTTGTTGTGGGTTCTTATATTTTTAGAAATGGTAGTATCAAAGATCAAGTTATGAAATTGAAAAAAGAAGACAAATGAAAGCAATTGCGTTATTAGGCGGACCACAAAAAGAATGGCCGCAAGAAATAGCTGCTGATATCAAAAAGGCACGTAAAGAGGGCGCCCTAATTATGGCTAGTGACCGGGGAAGCCTTTTTTTATTACAATTAGGAATAGTTCCAGATGTAGCTTTGGGAGATTATGACTCTTTGTCATTTGAAGAGCGAGAAAAAGTAGAAAGAAAGGTTCAGGATATGCGATATTCGAATCCAATTAAAGATTTTACGGATTCGGAGATGCTGTTTTATGCTGCTTTTGTTGATTATCAGGTTGAAAATTTAACTATTTATGGTGCAACAGGTGGGAGGCTAGATCATTTTCTAGTTAATCTGTACGCAGTATTAAAGCCACCATTTAATCGTTTTGCTGAAAAAATCAAATTTGTAGATAAACAAAACCTAATAAGATTTTTTAAAGAAGGTAAACATATTATTGCTTATAATGCCGCATATAAATATTTAGGAATTGGGACGCTTACACCAGTACAAAATTTTTATATCAAAAATGCAAGATATGATTTAGCTAAAACTGATTTATCTGCACCAACGATGTATTCCTCAAATGAGTATTTGGAAGGGCAAAATATAGAAATTGGTTGCAGGGCAGGTACATTAATCGTAATTAATAGCCGAGATAAAAAATAAAAGGGATCAAGAAAAAATCTTGATCCCTTTTATTTTTTTACTTCTTAATTAGGCACGTTTAACCTTACCGGATTTCAAAGCGCGAGCGGATACCCAAACACGCTTTGGCTTACCGTCAACAAGGATGCGAACTTTTTGAAGGTTTGGCTTCCATGAACGCCGCACGGAGTTCAAAGCCTTTGAACGCTTGTTACCAAAGACCGTCTTGCGGCCAGTAATAATGTCTTTTGCCATTTGTGCTAAACCCTCCTTTATTTGTGTTGTAGTACTTATCTAATTTATCACAGCTTTTGCATTTGTGCAATAACGTCTTTTGAATTTCTTAAAACTAACATTGTTGATATAAAAGCATGCTGTGTTAAAATAAATTGAGAAAAAATTGTTCTTCGTTAATGGAGGAATACGATGGCTGTTAAAATTAAAACAAAATATGGCTTAATTGATATTTCAAATAGTGTTATCGCTACTATTGTTGGTGGAGCAGCAACTTCTAACTATGGTGTAGTTGGAATGGCTTCAAAAAATGCTCTACGTGATGGTGCTTATACTATTTTAAACCGCGAAAATTATCGACGCGGTGTTGTAATTAAAACTAATGATAATCAAATAGTCGTTGATGTATATATTATTGTGGGTTATGGCCTAAAAATTTCGGAAGTAAGTCACAATGTCCAAGATAGTGTAAAATACAATCTTGAAAATCTTTTAGGCATTAAAACAAAATCTGTAAACGTTATTGTTCAAGGTGTAAAGATTCTAGACGAATAATGCAATCTGGAGGAGTTAATTGTGGTTTTAACTGAAATTAATAGTGATCAATTCAGAGATATGGTTCGTGCAGC